>NZ_CAHJWX010000076.1 GCF_903643065.1 Sphingomonas bacterium
GGTGCCGCGAGCCGCCGGGCGCCGCGCCCGAACGATCGCGCAGGAACCGCTTCACCAGCCGGTCCTCCAGCGAGTGGAACGTCACCACCGCCAGCCGCCCGCCCGGCCGCAGCACCTGCTCCGCCGCCAGCAGCCCGTCCGCCAGCTCGTCCAGCTCGCGGTTGACGTGGATGCGCAGCGCCTGGAACGTGCGGGTCGCGGGGTCCTTCTTGTCGTGCGGGCGCCAGCCCAGCGCGCGCCGGACCACCGTCGCCAGCTCGCCCGTGCGCGACAACGGCCGCGCCGCCACGATCGCGCGCGCGATCCGGCGCGACTTGGGCTCCTCGCCATAGCGGAAGATCACGTCGGCGATCGCCGCCTCGTCCGCCGTGTTGACGAAGTCCGCCGCGCTCTCGCCGGCCTGGCTCATCCGCATGTCGAGCGGCCCGTCCGCCTGGAACGAGAAGCCGCGCTCGCCCCGGTCGACCTGCATCGACGAGACGCCGACGTCCATCGTCACGCCGTCGGCGGCGTCGACGTGATCCGCCAGCCGCGAGAACTCGGCCTCGACCAGCGTCAGGCCGTCCGCCGACCCGGCGGCGGCGATCGCGTCCGGGTCTCGATCAAAGGCGACCACGCGCGCGCCCCGGGCAAGGAGCGCGCGCGTGTACCCGCCCCCCCCGAACGTCGCGTCCACCATCAGCTCGCCGGGGGAAGGAGCAAGGGCAGCCACGACCTCGTCGAGGAGGACCGGGATATGAGGGGGCGCGACGGTCACTTCGCGCCCCGGTTGAGGTAGAACTCGGCCATCTGCTTGGCCTGGGGCGGGTAGTCCGAGTCGATCAGCGCCTGCGGATCCCAGATCTCAATATAGTCGAGCACGCCCACGAACAGCGCCTGCGCACCGATCGCGGCATAGTGGCGCGGCCAGGCGGGCATGATGAACCGGCCCGACCCATCGAACGGCACCGACTCGCCCAACCCGGCGGCGCGCTTGATGTTATAGTCCGGCTCGCCGCCGTCGCCCGTGTTCTCCGTCTCGCGCTTTTCCAGCTTGGCGACCATGATGTCGAGCCAGGCCGGGTCATAGGCGATCAGGCATCTGTTCTTCTGGTGCGGGCCGACGATCACGGTGCCGCCGCTCTTGCCGTCGGCCTTAGGGCTGTTCGCCTGCAGGCTCGCGCGCAGGGCGGCGGGAATCGCGACCCGGCCCTTGTCGTCGACAAGGCCGATCCCGTCTCCCTGATACCAGCTCCTGCTCGCCACCCGTCATGGTCCCCGTGGAAGGCGCACCTCCGCGTCGCGCGAAGGCCGGCTGTCCGCCGCCCTTCGCGCCCGCCGATCTGTTCGGTGAACACATCCCAATGATGATCTGGATAAACGCGGCGATTTGGGGACGCAACGGGATTTTTGGGGAAAACGGGGGTAAACCCCTCGGTTCGCCGCGTCGCGGATGCGACGAACGGCCGCCGCTCCAACGCCGGTCGGAACGGACGCTCGACGGCCCTGATCGATATCGACGTCAGCGGCGCGCGGGCGCCTTCTTCTCGGGCGTCAGCGACCCGATCCCCATCGCGAGCGGTTCGGCGGCCTCGTTGCCGGCGGACAGGTTCGCGGCGAGATCGACGCGCCCGATCCCGGGCCGCTGGCGGGCGACCGAGCCCGCAATCGCGCCGGCGAGGACGATCAGCAGCACCACGGCCGCGAGCCCGATCGCGCCCACCCGGAGGCGCTGGCGGTGATGATGGCCCGATGTCGCCTTCATGCCCAAGTGGCGTGGTCTATAGTACCGGTCCGGCCTTGTCCAATCGGGCTCAGGCCGGCAGTCCCCTGGCGGCGCGCCACGCCGGATCGTGCAGCGTCGAGAGGTAGCGAAAGCCCGTGTCGCACAGGATCGTCGCCACCCGGCTGCCCCGGCCCAGCGCCTGGGCCAGCCGCACCGCGCCGGCGACGTTGATCCCCGACGACAGGCCCAGGCACAGCCCCTCCTCCTCCAGCAGGCGCTTCACCCAGCCCCAGCCCTCGGCGTCGCCGATCCGGAACTGCGTGTCGATCGGCGCGCCGTCCAGATTGGCGGTGATCCGGCCCTGCCCGATCCCTTCCGCCACCGACGAGCCCTCGCTCGCGAGTTCGCCGCACGCGTAATAACGGTACAGCGCCGCGCCGTGCGGATCGCTGAGCGCGATCGTCACCCGCTCGTCATGCGCCTTGAGCCCCAGCCCGACGCCCGCCAGCGTGCCGCCGGTGCCGACCGCGCAGGTGAAGCCGTCGATCCGGCCCTCCATCTGCGTCCAGATCTCCTCGGCCGTCCCCGTCACGTGCGCGCGCCGGTTGGCGATGTTGTCGAACTGGTCGGACCAGACCGCGCCCGGCATGTCCTCCGCCAACCGGCGCGACTGGTGGACGAAGTGACAGGGGCTCGAATAGGGCGCGGCCGGCACCAGCACCAGCTCGGCGCCCAGCGCGCGCAACGTGTGCATCTTCTCCGGCGACTGCGTCTCGGGCATGACGATCACGGTGCGATAGCCCTTGGCATTGCCGACGATCGCCAGGCCGATGCCGGTATTGCCCGCCGTCCCCTCCACGATCGTCCCGCCGGGCCGCAGCGCACCGCGCGCTTCGGCATCCTCGACGATGCCCAGCGCCGCGCGATCCTTCACGCTCGCGCCCGGATTGGCGAACTCGCACTTGCCGAAGATGTCGGCGCCGGCCGCCTCGCTCGGCCCACGCAACCGCACGAGCGGAGTATTGCCGATGAGCGCCAGCGTGTTGGAAGCAAGGGACATGGCCGCGCTTTACGCCGGGCGAACCGCCGGGGAAAGCGAGCGTCGCTTGGCGGCGGTAAAGAGGGAGCAGGGAGCAGGATAGCCACTCTCGCGAGGGAGAGCCAAAGCTGTTAGCTGAGTCTGCTTAAGGCTATATCAATTCGTCACGACTAACCGCCGTGCTCCGCCCCCCTGCTCCCTGTTCCCTGCTCCCTCCCGACTCATGACCCCCCACTACGCCCGCACCATCCCCCTCGCCCAGCTCGAAGCCGAGCTGCACGCCGCGCGCGCCGAGCGAGTCGTCTACTGGAAGGACGACGGCCCGCTCAGGTTGTGGTGCTACACCGCCAAGGCCGTGTACGATCGTGCATGGGCACCTGCCGTGCTCGCCGCGCGCGGCCTCGTCATCGACCGCGAGCTTGGCCAGGTGGTCGCGACCGCCTTCCCCAAATTCTTCAACGTCGGCGAGCTGGGCCAGCCGGTGCCCGACGAGCCGTGCGAGATCTTCGAGAAGGTCGACGGCAGCCTGATCGTCATCTTCCACGCCGGCGGCCGCTGGCGCACGGCGACCAAGGGCGCGCTCGACTCCGCGCAGGCGAAATGGGCGCAGGCGCGGCTGGCGGCGCAGGACCTGTCGCCGCTTACGCCCGGCACCACCTACCTCGCCGAGGCGATCTATCCCGAGAACAAGATCATCATCCCGTATGAGGAGACGGGGCTGGTGATGCTCGCCGCCTATGCCGCCGACGGGCTGGAGCTGGACAGCGTCGCCGTGCGCGCCACCGCCGACGCGCTCGGCTGGCGCACCGCCGCGCGCCAGGCCTTCGCCTCGCCGGCGGCCGCGATCGCGCATGCCGACACGCTGCCCAAGTCGGCGGAGGGCTATGTGCTGCGCTTCGCCTCCGGCCTGCGGCTGAAGGCGAAGGGCGCCGCCTATCGCCGGCTCCACGCGATGATCTCGCGCGTCACTCCGCTGGGGCTGTGGGACGCGACGGCGGCGGGCGACGACCTGGACGGGCTTCGCCGCGAGATCCCCGAGGAGTTCTGGTGGGATTTCGACGAGATCAGGCGGCTGATCGAGGCCGAGCTGGCCGCGCGCGTGGCGGCGGTTGCGGCGGCGGGTGCCGGGCTGGCCGCCCTGTCGGACAAGGAGGTCGGCCTGCGGCTGCCCACCCTGGCCGAGCCGGTGCGCCGCTATGTCTTCGCCTGGCGCAAGCGCCCGGACCTGCTCGCCGACGCGAAGAGCCGGCAGGCGCTGCTGCGCGACGTCAAGCCCCGGGCCAACGAGCTGCCCGGCTATCGCGCCAGCTTCGCGGTGCAGCGGCTGGCGGAGGAGGAGTAGTGGCCAGGGGTTGACCCGGGCCGATCGTTCCCCCACTCGTGATACAAAATATCACTGGGGGACACGATGAAGATCATGACGGCAGCGATCGGCGCGATGGCGCTGGTCGCCGGCAATGCCCGCGCGCAGACCGCGCCGGCGACGCCCGAAATCGCTACCGGGATCGCTCCCGAAACAGCTGACGTCACCGTCACCGCGCAGCGCCAGCCCTATCTGGGCGATACGCCGCTGCGCCTCCTGCCGCAGGAGGTGCAGCTGCTCGACGCCGCCACGCTCGACCGCGCCGGCATCACCCGGCTACAGACCGCGCTCGATTTCGTCGCCGGCGTCGCGCGCCAGAACAATCTGGGCGGGCTGTTCGACGGTTATGCGATCCGCGGCTTCGCGGGCGACGAGAACCTGGCGGGCAATTACCTGCTCAACGGCTTCAACGCCTCGCGCGGCTATGGCGGCCCGCGCGACGCTTCCAACATCGAGCGGATCGAGGTGGTCAAGGGTCCCACCTCCGCGCTGTTCGGCCGGGGCGATCCGGGAGGCGTGGTCAACATCGTCACGAAAAAGCCGTTCTTCGGCTATGGCGGCAGCGTGGAGGCGAGCGGCGGCAGCTACAATGAGCGCCGCGTCGAGGGTGACGTCAACACGCGGCTGGCGGCCAATCTCGCGCTGCGCGTCACGGGCGCGTATGACGAAGGCGACAGCTTTCGCGACACGGTCCACCACCGCACCTACACGGTCACGCCATCGGTGCTGTGGAAGCTGGGGAGCGACACCAGCCTGACCTATGAGCTGGAATATCTGCTCCAGTTCATCCCGCTCGATCGCGGTGTCGTCTCGGTCGCCGGCCGGCTCGGCGTCGTGCCGCGCCAGCGCTTCCTCGATGAGCCCGGCGACGGCCCGATCCGCACGCAGGCGTTGGGCCACCAGCTCCAGCTCCAGCACGATTTCAGCGCCGGCTGGTCCGTCCTGCTCGGCGCCTCCTACCGCGACACCAGCCTGTACGGCTATGCCACCGACGCCGAGAACGCCGACGCGCGCCAGAAGCTGTTCACCGACGGGCAGACGCTGTCGCGCCAGCGCCGCCTGCGCGACTACGACACCGGCGACACCACGGTCCGAGGCGAGCTGAGCGGCCGCTTCGCGACCTTCGGGGTCGATCACCGGCTGCAGGTCGGCGCCGATTGGGACTGGTTCACGCTGGTCCAGGTCGTCACCCGCTTCCGCCCGCCCGCCGTCGCGCGCCAGACCACGCTGGCCGCCGGCGACGCGGTCAACATCTTCGCGCCCGTCTACGGCACGCTGCCCGCGACCGGCGCCTTCATCTCCACCCGCGAGACGGACGAAGAGGCGGGCGTTTACATGCAGGACCTGGTCGCGCTCGCGCCCTGGCTCGAACTGCGCGCCGGCGGCCGCTTCGATCGGTACGAGCAGCACCTGGTCGATCGCCTGACCAACCGCGTCACGCGGCAGGACAAGACCGCGTGGAACCCGCAGGTCGGCGTCAGCATCCTGCCGACGCGGACGCTGACGCTCTATGCCAGTTATGGCGAGGGCTTCCGCCCCAACAGCGGCTCCGACGTGACCGGCGCGGCGTTCGCGCCCGAACAGACGCGGTCGGGCGAGGTCGGCGCCAAGCTCGCCGCGTTCGGCGCTCGGCTCGCCGGCAGCCTGGCGCTGTTCACGATGCATCGCGACAACGTGCTGACCGCCGATCCGGTCAACAGCGGCTTCTCGCTCGCGATCGGCCGCGCGCGCAGCCGCGGCGTCGAGGCGTCGGTCACCGGCCACCTGCCCGGCCATGTCGATGCCGTGCTCAATTACGCCTATACCGACGCGGTCATCGCGCGCGCGGCGCTGGACCCGAACTTCGGCTTCGCGCTGCGGGCGGGCGATCCGCTGATCAACGTGCCGAAGAACAGCGCGAGCGGCCTGCTGATCAAGTCGTTCCAGCTCGGCGATCGCCAGCTGAGCCTGGGCGCCACGGTCAATTACGTCGGCCGCCGCGTCGGCCAGACCGGCTATCGCTACGCCGACGGCAGCCAGTTCACCCTGCCCGCGTACACGATCGCGGGCGCGACCGCCTCGATCGATCTGGTGCCGCGCGTCCGACTGGCGGTGGACGTCACCAACCTGTTCGATCGCGCCTATTACCCGAGCTCCTATTCGCGGGTCTGGGTGACGCCGGGCGCGCCGCGCGAGGCGATGGAGCGGCTGCGCTTCGCCTTTTAGACGCGGTGTTCGACGTGCTAATGTTCGTGTAATGTTCCACGGCCATGCCGCTGCCCGAGTCGCCCGCGCTGCCCCCGCGCCCGCTGCGCTGGCTGTTCCTCGACCTCAACTCGTATTTCGCCTCGGTCGAGCAGCAGCTTCAGCCGGGGCTGCGGGGCCGGCCGGTGATCGTCGCGCCGGTCGGCTCGGACACCACCGTCGCGATCGCCGCCTCGATCGAGGCGAAGCGGTTCGGCATCACCACGGGCACGCCGGTGTGGGAAGCGAAGCAGAAATGCCGCGAGGTGATCGTCACGCCCGCGCGGCACGACCGTTATGTCGAGTTCCACGAGCGCGTCGTCGCGGAAGTGTGGCGGCACGTCCCCGTCACCCGCGTCTGCTCGATCGATGAGATGGCCTGCCGCCTGCTCGACAACGAGAACGGGCGCGACGCGGCGACCGCGCTGGCGCGGCGGATTAAGGCGGGCATCCGCGCCAATGTCGGCGAGCGGCTCACCTCGTCGATCGGCATCGCGCCCAATCGCCTCCTCGCCAAGCTCGCCTCCGATCTCCGCAAGCCCGACGGGCTGGTGGTGTTCGAGGATCGCGACCTGCCGCACGCGCTTTACCCGCTGGCACTGCGCGAGATCGCCGGCATCGGCGCGAACATGGAGGCGCGGCTCGCGCGCGACGGCGTCAACGACATCCGCCAGCTTTGCGAACGCCGCCCGCGCGACGCCGGCCATGCCTGGGGCGGGGTGGAGGGCGACCGGCTCTGGTGGCTGCTCCACGGCGTCGACCTGCCGGAGAAGCCGACGCAGAGCCGCACGATCGGCCATTCCCATGTCCTCTCGCCCCGCCATCGCGGCCCCGAGCCCGCGCGTCTCACCGCGCGCCGCCTCGCGCTCAAGGCCGCCAGCCGGCTGCGCCGCAAGGGCTATGCCGCGCGGCTGCTGGTGCTCCACGGCAAGTGGGAGGGCTCCAAGGCGAGCTGGCGGCAGTCGATCAGGCTGCCCGCGACGCAGGACAGCTTCACCGTGCTCGCCCGGCTGGACGCGCTGTGGCCCCGGCTGCGCGAGGCGGCGCGCGCGCAGCCCGGCGGGTTCGGCCT
>NZ_CAHJWX010000077.1 GCF_903643065.1 Sphingomonas bacterium
TAAGGCGCAACCCGCCGCGCTCGCCTCGACCGGCGAGCAGAAGGCGCTGCTGCTCGGGCTCGTCCTCGCGCATGCCGAGCTGGTCGCCGCGCGCACCGGCCGCGCGCCCGTGCTCCTGCTCGACGAGGTCGCCGCGCATCTCGATCCCCGCCGCCGCGCCGCGCTGTTCGCCCGGTTGCAAGGCGCCGGGCAGGTCTGGATGACGGGCACGGAACCGGCGCTGTTCGCCGATGCGGGGGCGGCGACGCGGCTCACGCTCTAACCGAGCGAATCGCTTGACGCGGCGATCCGGCGGGCAGACGATACGAACATTACAGGCTGACGATTGCTGCGGGGGCGGTGATGCGACGGACCGGACGATGGCTGGGCACTGTGCTGCTGGCGAGCCTTTCCGCCTGGCGCCTCGGCGCGACGGAGGTGATCAACCCGATACCCACGCCGATCGGCATCGATGCCCGCGCGATGTTGACCTCGTTCGTCACCGCGCCGGCGACGGGCGCGGGCTCGCCGGCGACGCTGATCCACGGCCTGCGATCCGCGCCCGACGGGTCGGGCCGGCTGTTCGTCAACGATACGCGCGGCACGATCTCGGTGACCACGGCGGCGGGCGCGCCGCCGGCGGTGTGGTTCGACATCCGGCGACAGGATGTCGGCTTCACCGCACCGACCACCCAGTCCGGCCTGCTCTCCGTCGCCTTCCACCCGAATTTCGGCATCGATCCCACCAGGCCGGGCTACGCGACGTTCTACACGATCGATACGACGGCGGCCGACGCAGGCGTCGCGCGCTATGCCGGCAAGGGCCCGGCCGATCACCAGGACGTGCTGCGCGAATGGACGGTCGCCGATCCGGACGCGGCGGCCGCGACGATCACCGGCATGCGCGAGGTGTTGCGCGTCACCCAGCCCTACGCGGATCACGGGCCCGGCACGATCGCCTTCAACCCGGCCGCGACGCCCGGGTCCTCTGATTACGGCAAGCTCTACATCGGGCTGGGCGATGGCGGCGGCGTCAACGACCCGAACGACAACGCACAGGACCTGACGAGCCCGTTCGGCAAGATCCTGCGGATCGATCCCGCCGATCCCGATGGCCCCGGCGGACGGGATTACACGATCCCCGTCGACAATCCGCTCGCCGGCCAGGCCGGCACGCTCGGCGAGATCTACGCCTATGGCCTGCGCAACCCGCAATTGTTCGGCTGGGATCCCGTCACCGGCAGGATGTACATCGCCGATATCGGCCAGGCGCGGCTGGAAGAGATCGATCTCGGCGTCGCTGGCGGCAATTATGGCTGGCCGGCGCGCGAGGGAACGTTCGGCCGCAGCGCCGACAAGGGCGTGCTGGCGGTCAATGACGATCCGAACCCGGGCTTCCTCGATCCGATCGCCCAATATGACCATGACGAGGGCGCCGCGATCTCCGCCGCCGTCCTCTATCGCGGCAGCGACCCCGCCCTGTTCGGCCGGATGGTGGTGTCGGACCTGGTCAATGGCCGCCTGTTCGACTTCTCGCTCGACGATACGGGGGGCGTCGGCGGCACGGCCGTGCTGGGAGAGATCGCGCTGTCGTTCGCCGGCCTCTCGACCAGTCTGCTGGCGCTGGAGGGCCAGCGCGGTCGCGTCGACCTGCGGCTCGGAACCGATGCGGGCGGCGAGCTGTACCTGCTGACCGAGCAGAGCGGCGATATCTACCGCCTCACCGCCGCCGCGGTGCCGGAGCCCTTGACCTGGTTCACCACCATCGCCGGCCTCGGGCTGATCGGCGCCCTGATCCGACGGGCGCGGGCGCACACGGCCGCTGCCTGAAGCCGCGCCGGCGCGGTGACGGCCCAAGAGGCGCGGCTTGCTCCGGTGCCATGCAGGGATGCCTCGGAACGGTTACGTCAGGCCGGCGTAGAGGCAGCGGGATCAGCGGCGATCGCGCCACACCCTTGAAGGCTACACCCTTGAAGGCCACACCCTTGAAGGATCGAATATGCCGGCTCCGTATCGCGCTGTTCAGGATAGCGAGCTGCGCGACATCTTCTATCTGACGCCGCAGACCGGCACCTCCTTCATGTTCACGATTCATACCCCTGACTTCCCGGGCTCGCAGGCGCCGAATGTGCTCGTCCTTCTGCGAGAGATGTTGACGGTGCACGATATGAGCCCGGCGGGGCGCGAGCAGTTGAAGCGTCGCATCGCCCAGGCGCTGCTCGGCCGGATCAGATTCCGATCCAGGCGCACCTGATCAGCTTGGTCGACCGCGCCATGGAGGAACCCTGGGCATTCCCGGTTATGCTGGATACGCCCACCTGTTGCGAGCTTTGGCACACGTTCAACGCCGTCGCGAACGGATCGGACAGGGTCGCGAGCACGGGCGCGGACCCGGTCTCCAGCAAGGGCATCGGCGCGGCCCTTATAGCCATCTTCAAGAAAACCGGGGCGCTGATCACCTTTTCGCTCAGTTACGCGCAATATATCTTCGGCAAGAACCGCGACTATTACGCCTACCACGCCAGGCGGATAGCCGACGAGCTCGCTCTGCGCGGCGTTCCGCCGAGCTCGCTGCGATGATCGCCGCCACCCGACGCGGCGCTGGCGAGATCGCGGCCGCCGTGGTGGTCGCGGCCGTCCTGCTCGGCATCGCGCAATGGAGCTGGTTCGCCTGGCCGCGGCCCGGCGGCGCGGGGCGCCTCATCGCCGGCTTGGCGGCGGCGGGCTGCCTGTACCGGCTGATCCAGACTGGCGACGGTCGCCGGAACCTGGCGCTGCGCACGGCGACTTGGCTCACGCCGCTGCTCCTGCTGCAAGCGGTGATGCAGGCGGTGGTCTGGGCGGGCTGGTCGACGCTGGACTGAAGGAGCGGCGTCGATCCGCCGCGCCGGACCGGGCCATTTCGCTTCCGGAACCGGCCGCGACTCCCTATATCATCGTGATGAACGACACGCCGGACTCCGCCGAAAATCCCAACGTCAACGCCTACGGCGCTTCCTCGATCAAGGTGCTCAAGGGCCTGGACGCGGTGCGCAAGCGGCCGGGCATGTATATCGGCGACACCGATGACGGCTCCGGGCTGCACCACATGGTGTTCGAGGTGTCCGACAACGCGATCGACGAGGCGCTGGCGGGCCATTGCGACCGGATCGACATCCAGCTCAACCCGGACGGCTCGGTCAGCGTCACCGACAACGGCCGCGGCATCCCGACCGGCATCCACCCGGAAGAGGGCGTGTCGGCGGCCGAGGTGATCATGACCCAGCTCCACGCGGGCGGCAAGTTCGAGAACACGTCGGACGACAACGCCTACAAGGTCTCCGGCGGGCTGCACGGCGTCGGCGTCTCGGTGGTCAACGCGCTGTCCGAATGGCTTGAGCTGACGATCTGGCGCGACGGCGAGGAACACCGGATGCGCTTCGCGTTCGGCGACGCGGTTGCCCCGCTGGAGCGCACCGGCGATGCGCCGATCAATGAACGCGGCGCCCAGAAGGGCACGCGCGTCACCTTCCTGCCCAGCCCGGCGACGTTCAAGATCGTCGAGTTCGATTTCGACAAGCTGGAACACCGCTATCGCGAGCTCGCCTTCCTTAATTCGGGCGTGCGCCTGTTCCTGACCGACGCGCGGCATGACGAGCCCCGCACGATCGAGCTTTATTACGAAGGCGGCATCGCCGCGTTCGTGAAGTGGCTCGATCGGTCGAAGGCGCCGCTCTTCCCCGAGCCGATCGCGATCAGCGGCCAGCGCGACCAGATCGGCATCGACGTCGCGCTCGAATGGAACGACAGCTATTACGAGAACGTCCTCGCCTTCACCAACAACATTCCCCAGCGCGACGGCGGCACGCATATCGCCGCGTTCCGCTCGGCGCTGACCCGCACGCTCAACGGCTATGCCGACAAGTCGGGGATGCTGAAGAAGGAGAAGATCCAGCTCACCGGCGACGACATGCGCGAAGGGCTGACCGCGATCGTCTCGGTCAAGCTGCCCGACCCGAAGTTCAGCTCGCAGACCAAGGACAAGCTGGTCAGCTCGGAGGTGCGCCAGCCGCTGGAGGCGCTGCTCGCCGACAAGCTGGCCGACTGGCTGGAGGAGAACCCGCAGAACGCGCGCCAGATCATTCAGAAGGTGATCGACGCCGCCGCCGCGCGCGAGGCGGCGAAGAAGGCGCGCGAGGCGAGCCGCAAGTCGGTGATGGGCGTCGCCTCGCTGCCCGGCAAGCTCGCCGACTGCCAGGAGCGCGATCCCGCCAAGTCCGAGCTGTTCCTGGTCGAGGGCGACTCCGCCGGCGGCTCCGCCAAGCAGGGCCGCGACCGGCATTTTCAGGCGATCCTGCCGCTGCGGGGCAAGATCCTCAATACCGAGCGCGCGCGGTTCGATCGGATGATCTCGTCCAAGGAGATCGGCACGTTGATCCAGGCGATCGGCACCGGCATCGGCCGCGACGACTTCAACCCGGACAAGCTGCGCTACCACAAGATCGTCATCATGACGGACGCCGATGTCGACGGCGCGCACATTCGCACGCTACTGCTCACCTTCTTCTATCGCCAGATGCCCGAGCTGATCAGCCGCGGCCACCTCTTCATCGCGCAGCCGCCGCTCTACAAGGCCACGAAGGGTCGGTCGGAGGTGTACCTCAAGGACGAGGCGGCGCTGGAGACATATCTGGTCGACGCTGGCGTCGACGCGGTGGCGCTGGAGACGGCGGGCGGGCGGCGGCTGGGCGGCGACGTGCGCCAGCTGGTCGAGCATGCGCGCCGGATGCGATCGCTGATGACCTATGTCCCGCGCCGCTACAATGCCGGCATCATCGAGACGTTGGCGCTGGTCGGCGCGCTCGATCCGGCGCTGGACGCGGGGCCGCGCGCCGAGCGGCTGGCGGTCGGCGTCCACGCGCTCGACGCGGCGGACGACGAGGCGGTCTGGTCGGCGGAGATGGCGGCGGAAGGCGGCTTTCACCTGCGCCGGCTATGGCGCGGCGTCACCGACCATCACGTGATCGAGGCCGGGTTCCTCCAGTCGGCGGAGGCGCGCAAGCTTCATACGCTGGCGGCCGAACAGGCGGACGATTACGCGCGGCCCTCGACGCTGGTGTCGGCGCGCGCCGCCGAGCGATCGGAGGACGAGGACGAGGCGCCCGTGCGCGGCAAGGCGGGGATCACGGTCGGCCGGCCCTCGCAGCTGCTCGACGCGGTGCTCGCCGCCGGGCGCAAGGGCCTGGCGGTTCAGCGCTACAAGGGGCTGGGCGAGATGAACGCCGAGCAGCTCTGGGAGACCACGCTCGATCCCGGCCACCGCACCATGCTCCAGGTCACCACCCACGACACGCAGGCCGCCGACGAGACCTTCTCGCGCCTGATGGGCGAGGTGGTGGAGCCCCGGCGCGAGTTCATCCAGGACAACGCGCTCAACGTCGCCAACCTGGACGTCTGACCGCCAACCGGCGGAAGGACGCGTAGCGCCGCTCGGGCACCGCCGCGGCCAAGTCACGCAGGCGCGCGACCTGTGCGGCGGTGAGGGCGTGTTTGGGCAGGAACTGATAGAGCGCGTCCGTCTGGAAGAACAACATGGTCAGCGAGTCCTCGCGACGACCGATATAGCCGTCCCACGGCGTCGTGGACGTCGATCGCGGCGTGCGGCTGTCCAGTCCCGCCTCGTCCCACGACACGGTGAACGGTTGCCGCAGGATCGCCGCCTGCTGGTAATAGCGGCGGGCCTGATAAGGAACGATCCAGATCGACAGGGCGACGCGCCACCCGATCGGGATGGCGATCAGCGCGAGGCCGCCCGCGATCTGCGGCGAGCGCTCGCCGACCGGCAGGAGCAAGCTCATCAGGAGGTTGAGCACGCCGAGGACCATCACGAAGCCATAGAGGATCAGCCGTCCGCGCGTCGGGCGGTAGAAAAGGCGATTGGCGGCGATCACGTCGGCCAAGGTGGGCGTGAACGCGATCTGGTCCGCAACGCTCGCCGCCGGAGCCGTGCCCGTGTCCCGCATGACGCTGCCTTCCCCTCTGCCGGTCACCGCTCGCCAGCATGGCCGCCGAGTCGGCGACGCAGGCGCTTATGGGATCGGACGCCGGCGCGACGCCAGCAGGTCCGGCCGCCGACAAGGGCTTTCGCCGCGACTCTCGCCCCTTTAATGGCGGCCGCGTGGAGAGCGACGTGGACCAGCCGGTGACCGGGCGTTTCGAGCGCGCGGAGCACCGCTATCCCGTGCGCGTCCACTTCGAGGACACCGACCTGTCGGGCGTCGCCTACCACGCGACCTATCTGCGCTGGATGGAGCGCGCGCGGTCGGACATGCTGCGGCTGGCGGGCATCGACCAGCGCGCGGCGTGGGAGGCGGGAGCGGGCGCCTATGCGGTCGCCGACCTGCACATCCGCTATCGAGCGCCGGCGCGGCTCGACGATCCGCTGCTGGTCGTCTCGCGGCTCGCCGCGGTCGGCCCGGCCCGCGTCGTCATTCATCAACGAGTCAGCCGGGGCGCGGTCTTGCTGGCGGATGCGGAGGTCACCGCCGCGCTGGTCGCGCCCTCGGGCCGGCCGCGTCGTCAGCCGGCCGCCTGGCTCGCGGTCTTTCGCGCCCTGCTGGAGGAGCGTTCGTGCATCCCGTCCTGACCACCGACGCCGCCGCGCTCTCCCCCGTCGCCTTGTTCATCCATGCCGATTGGGTGGTGCGGATCGTGATGGGCGGGCTCCTGCTCGCCAGCATCTGGACGTGGGGCATTATCCTGTCCGTCGGCCGCCGGCTCGGCGCCACCCGCCGGCGCATGGCGGCGTTCGAGCGCGATTTCTGGCGAGCCGACGACATCGACGCCTTCCACAAGGCGCATGCGGACACGCCCCTCCCGTCCGCGCGCGTGCTGGCGGCGGGCGTCGCCGAATGGCGGCGCTCGACGGCGGGCGGCACGATCGACAAGGGCGCGACCCGCGAGCGGCTGTCCACCGCGATGGGCGCGGCGGCTGCGGGCGAGGTGGACCGGCTGGCGGACCGACTCAATGTCCTGGCGACGGTGGGGTCGGTGGCGCCGTTCGTGGGACTGTTCGGGACGGTATGGGGGATCATGCGCGCCTTCACCGGCATCGCGCAGGCGCAGAACTCGTCGCTGGCGGTGGTCGCGCCCGGCATCGCGGAGGCGTTGTTCGCGACCGCGATCGGGCTGTTCGCCGCGATCCCGGCGGTGATCGCGTTCAACCGCTTCAGCCACGGGGTGAACCGGGTGGAGGCGAGCCTGGGTCGCTTTGCCGACGGGTTCCACACCACCTTGTCGCGCCAGCTGGACGCCACGCGGTGAGGAGGGGCGCCGTTCTCCCCCTCCCGCTGGCGGGAGGGGGCCGGGGGGGGGGCTCTCCGCCC
>NZ_CAHJWX010000078.1 GCF_903643065.1 Sphingomonas bacterium
CGGCGACCCGCGCCTGCGGCCGGGCGGCGGCCACCGCCACCGACTTCGGCCATCCGGCCGCGCCGCCCGCCAGCTTCCAGCGCAGCAAGTCGGTGAGACCGCGATCGGTGGAGGGCTGGCCGGGGTTGAAGAAGCGGACCCCATCGAAGTGATCGCTGGGCGGTCCTTGATAATAGCGGTTCGTGGGCACCGCGCACGCTTAGCAGAAGTCGCCGCGAACGTCGCATCGGGGTCAGCTGGCCGGCTTCCCGAGATACTGCGCGAAGAAGTCGGTGATCTCGATGGTGGAGCGCACGCGGTTCGCGGTCTTGCGCCAGCCATGGCCTTCGTCGGGGAAGAGCGTGAATCGCACCGGCACGCCGCGCGCCTTGAGGCTGTCGACGATCTGGCGCGCCTCCACCACCGGCACGTTGGTGTCGTTGGCGCCGTGCAGGACGAACAGGGGCGTCGTCACCCGGTCGATCCGGTGGATCGGCGACAGGTCGCGCAGCATCGCGGCCTGCGTGCGCGGGTCGCCATATTCGGTGGTCGAGATCGCCGCCATCCACGGCTCGGTCTCACGGAAAAAGGTCTCGAAATTGACCACGCCGTATAGATCGGCGGCGGCGGCGAACATCGTCGGATATTGGGTGACGCCCGCCATCACCATATAGCCGCCGTAGCTGCCACCCATGATACCGAGCCGCTTGGGGTCGGCGATGCCCATCGCGACCAGCGCGTCGGTCGTCGCCTTGATGTCGCGCACGCCGTCTACCCGCTTGGCGCCGTCGTCCAACGCCATGAATGCCTTGCCGAACCCGGACGAGCCGCGCACGTTGGGCGCGAACGTCGCGATGCCGCGCATCGCCAGCGCCTGCGCGTCGGGCGACATCGACGGGATCGCCTGTCCTTCAGGGCCGCCGTGATAGCTGAACACGACCGGCATCGGCGTGGTCGCGCCGGCGGGGCGGTAGAGCCAGCCCGACATCGGCACGCCGTCGGCGCCGCGATAGGAGACCAGCTCGGGCTTGATCAGCGCGGCGAGGTCGACGCCGTCGTGCCGGCTCTGCGTCGCGCGGGTCACGGCGCCGGTGGCCACATCGACCAGATAGATGTCGCCGGTGCGGTCCGCCGCGCCGCCGGCGATCGCCAGCGTCGCGCCTTCGCGACTGAAGTCGACCGGCGCGCCATAGTCGATCGGCAGCGACAGCGGCCGGACGCGGCGTGACGCGGTGTCGTACAAGGCCATCTTCGTGCGACCGCCGACGTTCCAGGCCAGCGCCGCGGTGCGGCCATCATCGCTCAGCAGCCCGTCCGCCGCGACCGCGTCGTCGCGCGTCGCGAAGTAGCGGATCGGGCCCGCCCGGCCGGCGGCATCGATCGCGACGGTGCCGAACGCGGCGCGGTCGCGCCCGACATCGGAGGTGACGTAGACGGCGCGGCCGTCGGGCGACATCTGGCCCCAGCCGGTCTCCGCCTTGCCGTTGTGCGGGCTGAGCGGTGTCTCGCGTCCGCTCACCACGTCGACCCGGTAGGCGTTGGCGTCGCCGCGCCCGACCACGCGCAGCACCACCGCCGCGGCACCGCGCACGTCAGCGATCGTATTGAGCCCCTTGTCCGCCGCCAGCATCCGCCATTGGCCGGTGGCGACGTCGAGCAGAGCGGGATCGCGCGCGCCCGGATGATCCTTGTTGGTATCGACCATCAGCGCGGTGCCGTCGTGCGTCCAGCCGGACAGGCCGTTATTGTCGCGGCCCCCCGGCGTCAGCCGCCGCGCGGCGGTGCCGTCGGGCTTCATCACCCACAGTTGCGTGTTGAGGCCGCCGCCGGGCGCGACCGCATAGGCGATGAGGTCGCCGCGCGGCGACCAGAAGACGCTGGTCACCGGGTCGGCGAGCCGGGTCAGCTGCCGTGGCTCACCGGTCCCCGCGTCCTGCACCCAGACCTGCGGGCTGCTGCCTTCGTTCGACAGAAAGGCGAACCGGCGGCCGTCGGGCGCGAAGCTCGGCGCGCTCGCGCTGTTGATCCGCCCCAGCGCCGCGATGCGCGCCGCCACATCAGCCGGTTGCGCGAACACCGCCTGGCCGAGCCCGCAGGCCAGGAGCGTCCCCAAAACGAAACGTCGCATGGCTGATGACCCCCTGACAAGCCCGTCGGCACTATGCTGAGGACAGTCTGCTTCCGTCCAGTCAAAATCCACAATCAAGGGCGTGGGTCGACCGGGACGCGGTCAGCGTGGAGCGTCTTGCACGCGACGTTGCTCGCCGTGATGGTCCTGGTCTGGTCGATCAGGCTGAGCCCGGCCTCAATCGAATCCGCCCGCCCCTTCTGGCGGACCCTGACGACGTGGTCGCAAGGGCGGTCGGCAGCGCCTCGTCCCGCCAGCCGTTCACCACATCAGACCGGCCGTGTTCGCTCGCCGCAGGCTCTAGAGCATTTCCCGCGTGTGTTGCACATAGCCTGAGTGTCTGAGGTAGTTGGCGCATTCGTCGGACGAGAAGGCGTCGAGGAGCAGGCCGATGGTGGTCCAGAGCGTGTCGACGGAGCGGGCGGCGGCTTTGCGAAGGAGGGCCTTGAGCCCTTCGACAAGCTCAGGAGAGCCTTGGCGAACATCTGCTCGATCGGGCGGAGCCTGCCAAGAAGGTTCCGGCGATGCGCAGCATCGCTGGAAGGCAGGCGGAGGGTCAGGTCGGGGCTGTAGGGCGGCAGGTAGCGCAGTTCGGCGCCGCGTTTCTCGATTGCCTGGGCGACGCCGTGGACCTTGTGAGCAGGCAGGTTGTCCATGACGACGATGTCGCCGGGCGAGAGCGTGGGGGCGAGGAACTGCTCGACCCAGGCACGGAACAGCTCGCCGGTCATGGGGCCGTCGATCACGCAGGACGCGTCGATGCGGTCGTGTCGGAGGCCGGCGACGAAGGTTGTGGTCTTCCAGTGGCCGTAGGGCACGCTCATGACGAGACGCTGCCCGCGTGGGCTCCGACCATAGCGGCGCGCCATCTTGGTGGTGGCGCCGGTCTCGTCGATGAAGATCAGGCGCTCCGGGCTCAGTTCGCCCTGCTGCTCGCGCCAAGCCTCGCGTGCTGCGGCGACGTCGGGGCGCTCCTGCTCAGCGGCGTGCGCTGTCTTTTTTTGCGCGTCAGTCCGCGCGCCTTCAGGTAGCGGTCCACACCCGAGCGGCTGACGCTCACGCCCTCATCCGCCAGCGCCGCGCGCAGCTCGTCCAGCGTCACATCACGGTGCGCGGCGAGCAGCCGGTCGACCAACGCGCCATGCGGCTCCAGCCGATGCCGCGGCCGCCCACCCGTGCCGCGCACTTTGGCGCTGCCGCTCGCCCGCCACTGAGCCACCAGCCGGATCACGAAGCTGACGCTTACCTCGAACTTCGTCGCCACCGACCGGCGCGACGCACCAGCGTCAACCGCTCGCACCACCCGCACCCGCAGATCATCGGAATAGGCCCTCGGCATGCCTGCTGCCTCCTGCCCAGCAGCCATGCTGAATCACATCCGAGCCGGCCTGTGAATCCCTCCCAACTCTACCCGCACGAAAATGGCTCTAAGTCTGTATTTTCACGTGGAAAATGGTGCTGCCGGTGAGGATTGAACTCACGACCTCAGCCTTACCAAGCGACTTTTTTGCCTTCGCTACGCTATCCGATTCTACGATTAGCGAACGTTTTCATTGACTTGCCCCGCCGACGCTACGACGCTGTATCCGGTCATTTGCTTCCAGTTGCTTCCAAATTGCTTCCAAATTTGGGGCGATATGGCGGCCCAAACGGCACGGAATTGGGTATGGCGAACGAGGGTCATCGGATCAACAAACGGCTGGTCGACGGTCTGGTCGCCGACGGCCAGGACCGCATCTTGTGGGACAGCCAGCTGCGCGGGTTCGGCCTGCGCGTCTCGCCGCTCGGTCGGCTCACCTATATTCTCCAGTACCGCGTCGATGGCCGGGAACGCCGCTACAAGATTGGCAAGCACGGGTCGCCGTGGACGCCCGAGACCGCGCGCCAGGAAGCGCGCCGCCTGCTCGGGAGCGTAGCCGAGGGCGATGACCCGCAGCAGGTGCGCTTCGACGCGCGGGCGGAACTGTCGGTCAGCGAGCTCTGCGACCTTTACATCGAAGAGGGCTTGCTGACCCGGAAGCCAGCTTCGGTTTCGGCAGCGCGTTCCGACTTTGAGAACCACGTCAAACCGCTGCTCGGCCGCCACCGTGTGACCGCACTCTCGCGCGCCGATCTGGAGGGCATGTTGCGCGACGTCGCGGCCGGGAAGACCGCGCGAACCGTCAAGCAGGGTCCGCGCCGGCTTGCGCGCGTGCGCGGCGGCAAGGGCGCTGCCAACAGTTCGTTGTCCACGCTGAGCGCCGCGCTGGGCTTCGCCGTCGCGCGCGGGCTTCGCCCCGACAATCCCGCGCAAGGCATCCGCAAGTTCCCCGGGAAGAAGCTCCAGCGGTTCCTGTCACCGTCCGAGCTGGCGCGGCTGGGGGAAGTCCTCGCGAGCGCGGCGTCGCTTGGCGTGGAGAGCCCCTTTGCCCTCGCCGCGATCCGATTGCTGATGCTCACGGGGTGTCGCCGCAACGAGATCCTGACACTCAAGCGCGCGTACGTGGACCATTATCATCGTTGCCTCAGGCTGCCCGACAGCAAGACCGGAGCGAAGATCGTTCATCTCGGCATGGCGGCGATGCGCGTGATCGACTCGATTCCGGAAGTCACAGGCAATCCCTACCTTCTTCCCGGCCGATCCGACGGAACGCATGTGACGGACCTCCAGGCGTGCTGGGAAAGGGTGCGAGGGGCGGCCGGTCTCCAAGACGTCCGCATCCATGACCTGCGGCACAGCTTCGCATCGGTCGGCGCAGCATCGGGCGACAGCATGCTGATCATCGGCGCGCTTCTTGGCCACAGCAGCCCGAAGACGACAGCGCGCTACACGCATCTGTCGGACCACCCGCTCAAGTCCGCGGCCGACCGGATCGCAGCAGAGATCGCCCGCCTGCTCGATCCCGAGCCCGCCAATTCCGATCCCGCGCCCATCATCGATCTTGCCATGCGCGATGCGCCCAACCTCCTGCCCGATCCGGTTCTTGGGTCGGTCATCCAGACCAAGTGGCTCGACACGCGGGCGGCGGCCGCTCGGCTCGGGTTCACGGTCGGCACCATGCAGACCTACCGATGGATGGGAACCGGTCCTGCGTTCCGGAAAATCGGCCGCCGCGTGGTCTATGCGGCGGATGTGCTCGACGCCTGGGCACGTGTCCACGAAGCCGAACCCACAACGGCGATCGCCGCGTGACCTTGACATCGCGACTCCATGATCTACGTCTCTCATTTGAGAGACATGGAGGCGGCTATGGGCGCGCAGAGTTCGATGTTGCACGTCCGTATGGACGACGACGTCAAGGCAAGAGCGACCGCGGCGCTGTCGGCCATGGGGCTGTCGGCGTCCGACGCCGTTCGGCTCCTGTTTCACCGCATCGCCGCCGATCAGGCTTTCCCGCTCGAGCTCAAGGTGCCCAACGCCGAAACACGTGCGGCAATGGCGGAAGCCGACGCGATCATGCGCTCGCCCAAGTCGCGCTTCGCCGGTGCCGCCGAACTGATCGCCGACCTTGAAAAAGACCGCCAGCCCTAAGCGCGCGCCATTCCCGCGCACGGCCGACTACACCCGGAGCTTCGCCAAGGACTGGGAGCGGCTATCCCGTTCCGGACGCTACGATCTCGGGCGTCTGAAAGCCGTCATGCTGCTGCTGATCGCTAATGACGGCCCGCTTGGGCCGGAATGGCGCGATCACCCGCTCAAGGGCGAATGGGCGGGTTTTCGGGAATGTCATGTCGGTGGCGACTTCCTGCTGATCTACCAGAGCGATGATAAGGTCGGTCCAAACGGCGCCATCGTGTTCACGCGCGCCGGCACGCACAGCGAGCTGTTCAACGAATAGCCGGTCCTCGACGGTCGATGATGCGATGCCCTGCGGCCGGGTGGCGCCCCACGATGCCGACCTGATTATACGATGAGTTGGCGGCTGCGCGCCGAACGATGCCGCCGATGATCGCCGGGACTCGCTGCGATCGCTGCCGACGTGGCACGCGATCGCGGCGTTTGAGAGGGAGAGGGCTGCGGCTGTCGCCGTGACGGAGTGAGGGTCGAGAGAGAGGCTCCCGACCAGCCCGTCCGGAGACCTCCCATGCTTCAGACCCTGCCTTCCCGCCGCGCCGATCCCGCCGGCGCGGCCTCGCCAGTGACCGGCGCCTATAAGGTCGATATCAGCCGCGGCGAGCGGATCGGCCGTGTCTCGTCCGAGTGGTTCAGCCGCCCCGATGACGAACGCTATTTGTCGCTGACGGAACTGCACGCGGCAGTCCGGGGCCGGGCCGAGCGCGCCACCGCCCGTACGGTCGAAACCAAGGCGCTTCGCGTCGAGGCCAGCCGGGATGATGCCGAACGGCTGGCGCTGATCGTTCCCGGCCAGGATCTGCCCGTCGCACCGACCCATTGGTCTTACGGCCAGCTATGCAGCCTCGTCGGCGCACCTGCCAGCTACATGCGGCAGCTACCGGCGTCGCTCGCCGGCATCAATCTTCAGCACGGATTGCTCTCGCACCGCGCCGAACTGGTGAAGACGCTGGAAGCCGACGATGGCCGGATCGAACTGCGCGCCGTCACTGGTCCGGATTATGGTCGAATCTGGGACTATGAGCTGGTCGAGGCCGTCATGCGTATCGCTGGCGACGGGACAGGCGAAACGCGCTGGAAGGTTCCAGGCCTGCTCGACTGGTCGACCATGACGCACAACCCGTTCGTGGAGGTCACCAAGGACACCACGACTCTCTACGCCTCGGATCGCGACGTCTTTCTGTTCCTCGTCGATGATGCGCATCCGATCGAAGCCGGCCGGCTGCCGAACGGTGACCCCGACCTTTACTTCCGCGGCTTCTACTGCTGGAACAGCGAGGTCGGCTCAAAGACACTCGGCATGGCGAGCTTCTACCTTCGCGCCGTCTGCATGAACCGGAACATCTGGGGCGCCGAGGGCTTCGAGGAGATCAGCATCCGGCACTCGAAGTTCGCCGGCCATCGCTTCGCGCATCAGGCGTCCCCCGCGCTGGAGCGGTTTGCGACATCGTCGCCGGCACCGTTCATGGCCGGCATCCGGTCCGCGCGCGAGGCGATCGTCGCACGCAAGGACGAGGACCGCGAGACCTTCCTGCGCAAGCGTGGTTTCTCGCGTCCCGAAACCGAGAGGATCATCGCGACGGTGCTGGAGGAGGAAGGCCGGCCTGTAAATAGGCGTCGAACCGGGACCCCCGATCGGCGTCTAAAAGGGACCCCTTTTACGGCGGTGGCAAGCGTCGAT
>NZ_CAHJWX010000079.1 GCF_903643065.1 Sphingomonas bacterium
CGCGCGCCGTCCGCCTGCGCACGCGCCTGCTTGAGGTCGCTGAGATATTGCGCGAGCTTCTCGTTGGTCTCGGCGCCCGCCGCGCTCAGGGGCGCGTAGCGCAGCACCTGCGCCTCGTTGAAGCGCACCGACGCGTCATATTGCCGGATCATGTCGCGGCTCTGGTTCGCCTGCGCGAGGTTCTGGCGGATCGTGTCGAACTGCTGCCGGCGCTGCGCGCGCGCCTGATCGGTCGTCGCCTGCGCCTGCGCGATCTGCGCGCGCGACTGATCGGCGGTGGCGTTGTAATCCTGCGCCTCGATGCGGACGAGCATCTGCCCCGCGCGCACCATCTGATTGTCGCCGACCAGCACCTGCTCGACATAGCCCGACACGCGCGGCGCGACGTTCACCTGATCCGCCGCGAGATAGGCGTCGTTGGTCGATTGCTGGAAGCGGCTGTACGTCCGGTAGTGGATGAACCACACGATGAGGACGATCACCGCCACGATCGCTGCGATGATCAGGGCGATGCGGACCTTGGGGTTCTTCAGCGGCGACGGCTTCTTCTCGTCCTTGTCGCCCCCGTCTTTGTCATCGCCCTCCTTGTCGTCGCCGTCCTTCTTGTCGCCGTCCTTTTCGTCGGCTTTGTCCTTGCCGGAATCGCCGTCCTTGCCCCCGGACGAGCCCTGCTGCGAAGACGACGGTCGGTCGGCGTCATCCTTGCTCTCGTGATCGTCGTCTGCCCCTGGCATTCCGTCGCTCCGCCAATTTCCCGCGCAATCCCGCTACCGTCATCGTACGGCGTTACGTCTCGAACACTTGTGCGACTCGGTACATCAACCGATGTCCTTCAGTGCTGTATTTGCAAATTCGTCATCGCGTCCATCGGCATCATGTTGGCGTTGAGGTTCGACATGATCCACAGCGAGCCCGCGCCGACAAGCACGATGATCAGCACGCCGAACGCCACCGCCAGCGCGTTGTTGACGTTGTCCGGTCCGGTGGTGAGGTGGAGGAAGAAGACGAGGTGGATGCCGATCTGCGCCACCGCCAGCACGCACAGCCCGATCGCCACCCCCGGCTGCCAGAACACGCCCGTCGCCGCCACCCAGAACGACATCGCGGTCAGCCCGCCCGCCAGCCCCAGCCCGATCAGATAGGTGACGACGCCGCGCAAGGTCGCGCCGCGCGCCTCGCCCGGCGCCGTGTCGCCGGCTTTGCCCGCCGTCTCGCGATCCTCGCTCATCCGCGTGCCCCCAGCAGGTATACGATCGTGAACACGCCCACCCAAACGATGTCGAGCGCGTGCCAGAACAAGGTGAAGCAAAGCAGCCGGCGCTGGATATCCTCGCGGAAGCCCTTGGCCCAGACCTGCGCCATCATCGTCCCGCACCACAACATCGCCGCGCCGACATGCAGCCCGTGGCAGCCGACCAATGCGAAGAAGGCCGAGAGGAAGGCGCTGCGCTGCGGCCCCGCTCCCTTGGCGATCAACTCGGCGAACTCGCTCAGCTCCAGCATCAGGAAGGCGAAGCCGAGCAGCCCGGTGACGAGCAAGGCGATCTGCGTCCAGAGCAGGCTGCGCGCGTCGGCGGCGAGCGCCGCCATGCCGCAGGTGAAGGTGGAGAGCAGCAGGCACGCAGTCTCGATCGCGACCGAGTCGAGCGTGAACAGCTGCCGCGCGGTCGGGCCGCCGTCGGTCGCGCGCGACAGCACCGCATAAGCGGCGAAGAAGGCCGAGAACATGATGATGTCGGAGACGATGAACAGCCAGAAGCCGTAGCCGGTGACGATCCGCTTGGGGGCGATGCCGCCCTCGGCCTGGTCCGCGTCGTGCCCGTCGCCGTGGCCGAGCTGATGCGGATCGCCGCCGCCGCCCGCTTTGTCCGCCGCCGCCGCTGCGCTCACGTCACCGCCACCGCGTCGCGCAGCTGCGCCTCCTGGACGCGCCGTTGCGCGCTCGCCGACGCACGCACCTGCGCCAGCGGCACCTCATATTCGTTCTCGTCGCGCCACGCGAACACGACGAAGGTCGCGAAGGCGCCGACCAGCCCGACGATCGCCAGCCACCAGATGTGCCAGATCAGCGCGAAGCCGGTGAGCGTGGTGTAGAAGGCGGTAATGAACCCGGTCGGGCTGTTGCGCGGCATGTGGATCGCCGCATAATCGGGTTCCTCGTTGAGCTTGCGCGCCTCGATCGCACGCTGCTTCATGCCCCAATAGGCCTCCTCGCCGGTGACGTCGGGCAGCGCCGGGAAGTTGAATACGGGCGGCGGCGAGGGCGTCATCCATTCCAGCGTGCGCCCATGCCACGGATCGCCGGTCGCGTCGCGGCGGGCGTCGCGCGTGCGGATCGAGACGACGATCTGCACGATCTGGCAGGCGATCCCGGCGAGGATGATCAGCGCGCCCGCGCCCGCGGCCAGCAGCAGCGGTGTCCATGACGCATCGTCGGTGTGCTGCATCCGCCGGGTCATGCCCATCAGCCCGAGCGCGTAGAGCGGCATGAACGCGACGTAGAAGCCGACCAGCCAGCACCAGAACGCCGCCTTCCCCCAGCCTTCGTGCAGCGTGAAGCCGAACGCCTTGGGGAACCAGTAATTATAACCGGCAAATGCGCCGAACAGCACGCCGCCGATCACGACGTTGTGGAAATGCGCCACCAGGAACAGCGAGTTGTGCAGCACGAAATCGGCCGGCGGCACCGCCATCAGCACGCCGGTCATCCCGCCGACCACGAACGTCACCATGAACGCGATCGCCCACAGCATCGGCGGCGCGAAGCGGATGCGCCCGCCCCACATCGTGAACAGCCAGTTGAACACCTTCACGCCCGTCGGCACAGCGATGATCATCGTCATCACGCCGAAGAAGCCGTTGACGTCCGCGCCCGCCCCCATCGTGAAGAAATGGTGCAGCCAGACCACGAACGACAGCACGCAGATCGACATCGTCGCGGCGATCATCGAGCGGTAGCCGAACAGCGGCTTCGACGAGAAGGTCGAGATCACCTCCGAGAAGATGCCGAACGCGGGCAGGATCAGGATGTAGACCTCGGGATGCCCCCATGCCCAGATCAGGTTGATGTACATCATGGCATTGCCGCCATGATCGTTGGTGAAGAAGTGGAAGCCCAGATAGCGGTCGAGCAGCAGCATCGCGAAGGTCGCGGTCAGGATCGGGAAAGCGGCGACGATCAGCAGGTTGGAGGCGAGGCTGGTCCAGCAGAAGATCGGCATGCGCGTCAGGCTCATCCCCGGCGCGCGCATCTTGAGGATGGTGGTGGTGAGGTTGATCCCCGACAGCAAAGTCCCCGCGCCCGATATCTGCAGCGCCACAAGATAATAGTCCACGCCGACGCCGGGCGAGTAGGCCAGCTCCGAAAGCGGCGGGTAGGCCAGCCACCCGGTGCGCGCGAACTCGCCGACGACGAGGCTCATGTTGACCAGCAGCACGCCCGACGCTGTCAGCCACAGGCTCACCGAGTTGAGCGTCGGGAAGGCGACGTCGCGCACGCCGAGCTGGAGCGGCACCGCGAAGTTCATCAGCCCGATCATGAACGTCATCGCGACGAAGAAGATCATGATCGTGCCGTGCGCGGAGAAGACCTGGTTGTAATGGTCGGGCGGCAGATAGCCTTGCGCGCCCGCGGTCGCCATCGCCAGCTGCGAGCGCATCATGATCGCGTCGGAGAAGCCGCGCAGCAGCATCACGCCTGCAAGCATGCAATACATCACCCCGATCCGCTTGTGATCGACCGAGGTGATCCACTCGCGCCAGAGATAAGGGAGGTGCCCCTTGGCGACGACCCAGCCGAGCACGCCGAGTATCCCCACCAGCGCGAAGCCGCCGACGATCAGCGGGATCGGTTCGCCGATCGGGACCGCCTGCCAACCGAGCTTGCCGAGCAGGTTCATCCCTGGGTCGATCCGCCGACCACGACCGGCAGGTTCGGCTGTGGCGCCTCCATCCGCACCACCGCGTCGAACAGGCCGGGCACGACGCCGCCATAGTTCGTGGCGGGTGTCGCCTTGCTGCGCCGGGCGAGCGCGGCGTAGCCGGCCGCGTCGAGCATCGGCCCGTGCCCCCGCGCCGCCGCCGCCCAGCCGGCGAACGCCGCGGGCGGCAGCGCGTCCACGGTGAAGCGCATGTCGGAGAAGCCTTCGCCGCTGAACTGCGCGGACATCCCGGCGAAACGGCCGGGGTGATCGGCAAGCAGGTTGAGCCGCGTCGTCATCCCCGCCATCGCGTAGATCTGGCTGCCGAGCTGCGGCACGAAGAAGCTGTTCATCACGCTGGCGGAAGTCAGCCGGAACCGGATCGGCGTGCCTGCGGGCAACACCAGCCGATTGACGCTGGCGATGCCCAGTTCGGGATAGATGAACAGCCACTTCCAGTCGAGCGACACCACCTCGACCAGCACCGGCCGCACGCGCGACGCGATCGGCTTCGGCGGATCGAGTTCATGGCTGCCGATCCACGCGATGCCGCCCAGGAGCAGCACCACCATCGCCGGGATCGCCCACACCACCAGCTCGATCTGCCCCGAAAAGGTGAATTCCGGCCGGTAGCGCGCGCGCCGGTTGGACGCCCGGAACCACCACGCCACGCCCAGCGTGGCGATCACCGTCGGGATCACCACCGCCAGCATGATCGCCAGCGAGTTGAGGAGGATCGCCCGCTCCGCCGCGCCGACCGGGCCCTTGGGATCGAGCACGCCGTTGCCGCACGCCGAGAGGACAAGTGGCATGCTGATCCACCAATGACCGATGACCTGTCGCATATGGTGGTGTTCAGTGCCCGGGAACATACCTCGCTTGCGCATCATGAGCGACCCTGGAGCGAGCTACCGGCGGCAGCATCCGAACGTTGGAGATAGCCGCCGGATTGCGATCGCCGCTGATCCAGATCAGTCGATCCGACCTGCCATGATCTAGCAAGCCGAGAAAGGCGGCGGTGACATAGGAGCTGTCCGTCCACTGACACCGTCCGTTAGGAGGCTAAGTCGATGGCTCAGACTGGCAGGATCACGTTCATCCTTGTTCCAGGCGCGATGCATACCGCCTGGGCGTGGCACAGGGTTGTCCCGTTGATCGAGGCGCAGGGCAATGTTGCGGTCACGCCGGATCTGCCAGGCATCGGGACCAATCACTCGGTCCGGCCCGAAGATGCGACGCTCGACATGTGGGGCGGTTATGTCGCGGACATCGTGCGCTCGGCGGATGCGCCCGTCATCCTCGTCGGCCATAGTCGCGGCGGACTCGTCATCGGCGAAGTGGCGGAGCGTGTTCCGGAACTGGTCGCCGGGCTGATCTACGTGTGCGCCCTGATCGTGCCTCCCGGCCGTACCGCGCTGGACGTAATGGGCACCGACCAGACGAAGGACGACGGCCCGCGTCCGTCAGAAGACGGAAAGACCATCTCAATCAGCGCCGAGGCAGCGATCCCGCTATTCTACAACCGGTGTCTTCCCGAAGATGCGGCGGACGCCGTCGCCCATCTACGCCCCGAGCCCGCGGTGCCCAATGCAACGCCGGCGACGGTTACGCGCGACCGCTGGTATCGAGTTCCGCGCGCCTATATCGAAACGAGCACCGACAATAATCTGACGCTTGCCAAGCAGCGGCAAATCCAGTCCGCCGCACCATGCGATCCGGTGGTGATCATCGATGCAGATCATTCGCCGTTCCTGAGTGCAGCGCCGGCCCTTGTCGATGCGCTGGTAGACGCCGCCGCGGACATGATGGGAAACGAATAAACCCGTCCTGCGGATCGCGGGCCCACTGTCGACACTATCCTTCAGCTTGTTCGAACCGCCAGACCCTTGATGTATTAATGTAGCCAAGATTGCTCGCAATGATCTGTGTTGCGGTCGAAACGATATGCGGTGGCAAACTGCCGAGAGCCTTGTCGTGTCTCGCGCCACGCGATTATCGCCCTCGAGCGAACGCCGCCCGTTGAAGATTCGCTCGCGGCAGCGTTGCGCGTCGCCGCTTCGGTGGGGCTGCTCGAGATCGAACTCCAAACGCGGCGGCGCAACCGGGTCAACGGGTTCCTCCGCCTCCGACGCGACGGGCTTTACCGTTATTGTCCAACAGGCCTTCGGGAACTGTCCGCAATATATCCAGCAGCGGCCCATACGGCCCTGAACGTTCCTCCGGTCCATCTCGAAGGATCGGCATTCGCCAATCTCAATGACGATGAAGCCCGAGCTTTGCTCAGCGAAGCCGACACGATGTTCCTGGCGAGCTTCGCGCCCGGCCCGGATGGCAGGCCTGCGATGGGTATCTCGCATCGCGGCGGCAAGCCCGGCTTCACCAGGATCGACAAGGATGGCGGTCTCACCATTCCATGTTTCTTCGGCAACCTCCTCTTCAACACGCTCGTCAATATCCTGCTGACCGCCACGGCGGGCCTCGTCGTACCGTGCTTTGCATCGGGCGACGTCCTGCTCATCACGGGCGAGGCTCGGGGCGGCCTCGGCGATGATGACGATGTCGAAGCGGGCCCGGCTGGTGCGGAGCGGGTTTGGCAAATTCGTCCGCGGCAAGGTCGCTGGCTGCACGGCGCTCTGCCGGTCGAGCTTCAGCTCAAGAGCTGGTCTTCGCAGACACTCGCCACAGGCGATTGGCCGCGAACCCCACTATCATTGTCGCCGAGTAGGCCGCCGCAACTACAGACAGAAATCTCGAATTACTGAGAACTTCTTGACATGCCAGATGCATTCTCCGGCTTGTCGCGGCGGCGAGAATTATCGTCACGAACCGCCCGCTCGCGTCCACCACACGCCGGACAAAACGATCTGTCGATGCCTCGAATTTGCGTTCAGGGTATTTTCTGCAACTTTTCGGAGATCCAGTAATCATTGTGGTTCCAACCGATGTGCCTTGCCCGACAGGGCACTGAACACAGTAGGAAGCGAAATGTCCGCTCTGATGCTCGCGCAAGTAGAGTTCCATGATGCCGAGGCGATCGAGCGCTATGTCGCGGCGGCTAGGCCCACCATCGAGCAACATGCTGGCAAAATCCTCGCCGTCGGCGCTGCGGAGGTGGCCGAAGAGACGTGGTTCGGCCCGAACACGATCGCGGCCGAGTTCGCCAACATTGCCGCCGCCCGCGCGTGGTACAACTCGGCGGAGTATCAGGAGGCCCGCAAGATCAGGCTTCCGGCTGCCACGACGAATTCGGTCTTTTTTCTCGAAAGTTCGGCCTCCTAGCCCACAATCGGCGCGGTCAGCCAACTACTCGCACTGACCGCACCTAGGTGGAGACAGGGCCGCAAGTGGGAGGCAGCCCGCGAGATACGGCGGCGGTCGGCGAACGGTCAGCGCCGATAGCGCAAGGCATCGACGACGGC
>NZ_CAHJWX010000080.1 GCF_903643065.1 Sphingomonas bacterium
GGTGGACAGGTCGCCGCCGGCCGCGACCATGAAGGCGAGCTGCACCAGCGCCCACAGCGCCGCCAGCCCCGCCACCTGCCCCAGCCGGCTGCGGCCGAGGCTCGCCGGCAACCCGCGCGGGATGCCGTACAGCATCAGATACGCGCCCACCTCCGCGAACAGCGCGCCGTTGGCGTTGAGCCCCGGCACGATCGACCCGGGCGTCAGCACCAGCCGCGCCAGCGCGCCGCCATAGGCGCCGGCGACGAACAGCGCGACCAGGCTCACGGGGCCCAGCGCGCGTTCCACATGCCGCCCCGCCGCGAGCAGCAGGATCGCGTCGAACGCGGCGGCGAACAGCCCGGCCTGCGCGAACTGCGACGCCAGCGGCGACAGCGCCACCCCGAGCGGATCGAGACGCCAGCCCGCCACCGCGACCGCCGGCGTGAAGCAATAGGCCGCCGCCAGCATCGTCACGCTCGGCAACAGCATCATCACCGCCGCGAACGCGATCAGCGCCACCAGCGCGTCCGTGGCGCGCCCGCGCGGGAGCGTGATCCCGCTCAGACGAAGTCGATCTTCGAGACGACGTAGTAGCGGTCGCCCGACGGCACCGTCACCTCCACCTCGTCATCCACCTTGCGCCCGATCAGCGCGCGGCCGAGCGGCGAGTTATAGCTGATCCGCCCGGTCTTGGCGTTCGCCTCGGTCTGGCCGACGATCTGGTAGCGCACCGGCTTGTCGTCGTCGTCGAGCAGCGTCACCGTCGCGCCGAACACGATCTTGTCGCCCGACAGCTCGGTGGGATCGATGATCTGCGCGCGGCTGAGCTTGTCCTCGATGTCGGCGATCGTCGCCTCGTTCTGGCCCTGCTGCTCCTTGGCGGCGTGGTATTCGGCGTTCTCGGACAGGTCGCCATGCGCGCGCGCTTCCTCGATCGCGTCGACGATCTGCGGGCGCTCCGCCTTCAACCGCTTCAGCTCGGAGGAGAGCTTCTCATAGCCCTCCTGCAGCATGGGCATCTTCTCGACCGTCGCCATACGCCGTCCTTAATAAGTCTGCCCCGCGCGGCCCTGCTCGGACCGCCCGCGCCTCGGATGCGAAGCTGGCGGGGATCAATCGTGCGATGCGCGATGATAGGACTGGAGCGGGCGCACTTCAAGCGGGCGGCCCGGCGAGCCCTGCGCGCCCGCCGCGATCGCGCGCGCCGCCTCCACCGCCGCCGACGCGGTGGTGAAGTACGGCACGCGCCGCGCCAGCGCGGTCTGGCGGATCAGCCGCGAGTCGATCATCGACTGCCAGCCCTCCGTCGTGTTGAACACCAGCGCCACCTCGCCATCGAGCACGCGGTCGACGATGTGCGGCCGCCCCTGCGCCACCTTGTTGACGGTCTCCACCGGCAGGCCGGCGCGGCGCAGGTGGTCGGCGGTGCCGGCCGTGGCGAGGACCCGGAAGCCGTGCTCCACCAGCGCGCGCACGCCCGGCACGATCAGCGCCTTGTCGCCGGCCTTGACGCTGACGAACACCGTGCCGTGCGTCGGCAGCACCGTGCCCGCGCCGAGCTGCGCCTTGCCGAACGCGCTCGTGAAATCGCGGTCGATCCCCATCACCTCGCCGGTCGAGCGCATCTCCGGGCTGAGCACCGGATCGACGCCGGGAAAGCGGCTGAACGGGAACACCGCCTCCTTGACCGCGACATGCGCGATGTGGCGGTCGATGCGGGGCAGATCGGCCAGCTTCTCGCCCGCCATCACCCGCGCCGCGATCTTGGCGACGGGCGCGCCGATCGCCTTGGCGACGAACGGCACGGTGCGCGACGCGCGCGGGTTGACCTCGATGAGGTACACTTCGTCGTCCTTGACCGCAAACTGGATGTTCATGAGGCCAACGACGTGGAGCGCGCGCGCGAGCAGCTCCGTCTGCCGCTCGATCTCCGCGACGATCGCGGCGGACAGGCTGTAGGGCGGAATCGAACAGGCGCTGTCGCCCGAATGGACGCCCGCCTCCTCGATATGCTGGAGCACGCCCGCGACCACCACATCGGTGCCGTCGCCGATCGCGTCGACGTCCACCTCGATCGCGTCGCGCAGGTAGCGATCGATCAGCACCGGCGCGTCGCCGGAGACCTGCACGGCGGTGGCGATATAGTCGTCGAGCTGCTGCGGCCCCTCCACCACCTCCATCGCGCGCCCGCCCAGCACATAGGAGGGGCGCATCAGCACCGGATAGCCGATCCGCGCCGCCGCCGCGACCGCCTCGTCGCGAGAGCGCGCGAGGCCGTTGGCGGGCTGCTTGAGCCCTAGCCTGGTGACCAGCGCCGCGAACCGCTCGCGATCCTCCGCCAGGTCGATCGCGTCGGGGCTGGTGCCCAGGATCGGGATGCCCGCCCGCTCCAGCGCCCGCGCCAGGTTGAGCGGCGTCTGACCGCCGAACTGGACGATGACGCCGACCAGCGTGCCGGCCGCCTGTTCGGCATGCAGGATCTCCAGCACGTCCTCGGCGGTCAGCGGCTCGAAATACAGCCGGTCGGACGTGTCATAGTCGGTGCTCACCGTCTCCGGATTGCAATTGACCATGATCGTCTCATAGCCCGCGTCCGCCAGGGCGAAGCAGGCGTGGCAGCAGCAATAGTCGAACTCGATCCCCTGCCCGATCCGGTTCGGCCCGCCACCCAGGATGACGATCTTGCGCCGGTCGCTGGGCAGGCACTCGTCCTCGGGCGCGCCGAACGAGGGCGCCTCGTAGGTGGAGTACATGTACGGCGTGCGCGCCTCGAACTCGGCCGCGCAGGTGTCGATCCGCTTGAACACCGGCCGGACGCCCAGCCTGTGCCGCAACGCGCGCACCTCGTCCGGCGTCACCCCGCCGGTCATCGCCCTGACCGCCTCGTGGATCAGGCCGGTGCCGCGCGCGATGCCCTGCTCCATCCCGCGCAGGTTCGCCGAGCGCAGTGCCAAGAAGGCAAGCCGCTGGTCGGAAAAGCCCATCGCCTTGAGCCGCCGCAGCCCCGGCGCGTCGACGGGCAGCCCGCGCTCCTCCACCTCGCGCTCGGCGGCGATGATGCCGGCGATCTGATCGAGGAACCACGGATCGTACCGCGCGATCGCGTGCACCTCGGCGACCGTCATCCCCTCGCGCAGCGCCTGCGCCGCGATCAGCAGCCGGTCGGGCGTCGCCACCGCCAGCGCCGCCTCGATCTCCGCGCGCGGCGCGCCCACCAGCCGATCGACCTGATCAAAGCCGGACAGCCCCGTCTCCAGCCCGCGCAACGCCTTTTGCATGCTCTCCGCGAAGTTGCGGCCGATCGCCATCACCTCGCCGACCGACTTCATCGCGGTCGACAGCACCGCGTCCGCGCCCTTGAACTTCTCGAACGCGAAGCGCGGGATCTTGGTGACGACATAGTCGATCGTCGGCTCGAAGCTTGCCGGCGTCGCCCCGGTGATGTCGTTCTCGATCTCGTCGAGCGTATAGCCGACCGCCAGCTTGGCGGCGACCTTGGCGATCGGGAAGCCCGTCGCCTTGGATGCGAGCGCCGACGAGCGCGACACGCGCGGGTTCATCTCGATCACGACCAGCCGCCCGTCGCGCGGGTTGACCGCGAACTGGACGTTGGAGCCGCCGGTCTCCACCCCGATCTCGCGCAGGCACGCGATGCTCGCGTTGCGCATGATCTGATATTCCTTGTCCGTCAGCGTCAGCGCCGGCGCGACCGTGATCGAGTCGCCGGTGTGGACGCCCATCGGATCGACATTCTCGATCGCGCAGATGATGATCGCGTTGTCCGCGCGGTCGCGGACCACCTCCATCTCATATTCCTTCCAGCCGAGCAGCGACTCCTCGATCAGCACCTCGCTGGTCGGCGACGCCTCCAGCCCGGCGCGGACCATGTCGACGAACTCGGCGCGGTTATAGACCACGCCCCCACCCGTGCCGCCCAGCGTGAAGGACGGGCGGATGATCGCGGGCAGCCCCGTCACCTCCAGCCCGGCGAGCGCCTCCTCGACGGTATGCGCGATGGCGGAGCGGGCGGACTCCAGCCCGATCCCGGTCATCGCGTCCTTGAACTTGAGCCGGTCCTCCGCCTTGTCGATCGCGTCGGCGTTCGCGCCGATCATCTGGACGCCGTATTTGTCGAGCGTGCCGTCGCGGAACAGCGCCAGCGCGGTGTTGAGCGCGGTCTGCCCCCCCATCGTCGGCAGCACCGCGTCCGGCCGCTCCTTGGCGATGATCGAGGCGACGACGGCGGGCGTGATCGGTTCGATATAGGTCGCGTCCGCCAGCTCGGGATCGGTCATGATCGTCGCCGGATTGGAATTGACCAGGACGACGCGATAGCCCTCCTCCTTCAATGCCTTGATCGCCTGCGTCCCCGAATAATCGAACTCGCACGCCTGCCCGATGACGATCGGCCCCGCGCCGATGACGAGGATGGAGGAGATGTCGGTGCGCTTGGGCATTGTCTATCGTGCGCTCATTGAGTACATTGATGGCAGTGCAATCACGGGAGACCCGTCGTGGCGAGTATGACGATCCGCAACCTGCCCGACGACGTGAAGCAGGACCTGCGCGAACGCGCGGCCCGCAACGGCCGCTCGCTGGAAGACGAGGCCCGACGCGCGCTGATCGCGCTCGTACGGCCTGAGCCGGTGGTGGAGCGAAAGGGCATCTTCGAGATGCTTTACGAGGCGAGCCGGCCCGGTTTCGACCTGCCGATCCCGTCGCGTAGCCGTGCCCGCGTGCCGGTGTTCGACGACGAATGATCCTTGTCGACACGAACGTCTGGAGTGAGGCTTTCCGTTCGCTGCCCGACCCATCGGTGCGAGGCTGGGCGCGAGATCATTCCGATCAGCTATGGCTGTCGACCGTAGTGGTGGGCGAGCTTCTATCCGGCGTCGAACTGATGCCGATCGGGCGCAAGCGCCTGACGCTGGCGGAGGGCTATTCAGCGCTGATCGAGCAGTATCGCGACCGCGTCTTGCCCTTCGATCTCGATGCCGCGCGGGTATACGCAACCGTGCTGGCCAGCCAGGAACGAGCCGGGCGCAACCCGGGCACCGCCGACACGCAGATTGCCGCAACGGCGCTATCGCGAGGCCTGGCGCTGGCGACCCGAAATACAAAGCACTTTGCAGGGCTGGGGCTGCAGCTGATAAATCCATGGCTGAATGAATTGCCTGCACCCCCGACTTATTAGTCTCGCACGCCTGCCCGATGACGGTCGGCTCCGCGCCAATGACAAGGATGGAGGAGATGTCGGTGCGCTTGGGCATTAGGTTCTTGGCCGCTTAAATATCAGAACGTTGGAACCCGTCACTTTTGCGATGCCGACTGGCGTGAATGACACCAGCTCCCAACCTTTGTAGCCAAGCTCACGAAGGCCTTCCTCAAGATTGAAGCCCCGCAGATCAGGGTTGTCCCAACCGGGCTCGACTACATCGGAAGCAAAGCTGGCGACCTTGTACTCCCACCGAGTCATCGTGCCGCTCCGGCGAGCATCCCCACGAACCGCTTGAACAGGTACAGACTATCCTGCGGCCCCGGGCTCGCCTCCGGATGATATTGCACGCTGAACGCACGCCCGCCGTCGATCGCCAGTCCCGCGTTCGAGCCGTCGAACAGCGACACGTGCGTCTCCGTCACACCGTCCGGCAAACTCTCGCGCTCCACCGCAAACCCGTGGTTCATGCTGGTGATCTCCACCGCGCCGTCCGCCAGCCGCTTGACCGGATGGTTCGCGCCGCGATGGCCCTGGAACATCTTGGTCGTGGTCGCGCCGACCGCTAGGCCGAGCAATTGGTGCCCGAGGCAGATGCCGAACAGCGGCTTGCCCGTCGCCAGCATCGCCCGGATCACCGGCACGGCGTACTCGCCCGTCGCCGCCGGATCGCCGGGGCCGTTGGACAGGAAGAAGCCGTCGGGCGCGAACGCCATGATCTCGTCGAACGAGGCGGTCGCGGGCACCACCGTCACCCGCGCGCCGGCCAGTGCCAGGTGGCGGAAGATGTTGCGCTTGGAGCCGTAATCGACCGCGACGACGTGGGGCTTGGGGCTGGATTGTCCCTCGACTTCGCTCGGGACGAACGGAGCGGGTGTCGAGCCATCCGCTTCCCCTTCCCCGTTCGTGCCGAGCGCAGTCGAGGCACCTTCGGGCTGATACCCGAACCCCAGCCGCCACACTCCGCCGTCCCAGCCATAGTGCGTCGCGCAGGACACCTCGCGCGCCAGGTCCATCCCCTCCAGCCCCGGCCAGCCCCGCGCCATCGCCACCAGCGCCGGCACGTCGAACGCTCCGTCCGCCGCATGCGCGATCACCCCGGTCGGCGCGCCGCCCGTCCTGATCCGCCGGGTCAGCGCGCGCGTGTCGACGCCCGCCAGCCCGATGCGCGCGTGGCGCTTCATCCAGCCGTCCAGCCGCTCGACCGCGCGGAACGACGACGGCGCGGTCGGGTCCTCGCGCACGATCATCCCCAGCGCGTGCGGCCCGTCCGCCTCCACGTCGTCCGGGTTCGCCCCGACATTGCCGATATGCGGAAAGGTGAAGGTGATCACCTGCCCGGCGAAGGACGGATCGGTCATGATCTCCTGATAGCCGGTCATCGCGGTGTGGAAGCAGACCTCGCCCACCGCCTGGCCCTCCGCGCCGAAGCCACGGCCCCACACGACCTCGCCGCTCGCGAGCACGAGGCAGCCGGTCGCTCCGTCAGGCGCGCGGATGGTCGCGGCGTCGGCCATGGTCGGCAGGCACTCCTCGTCAGGGCAACAATGTCGCTAAGCCCCGCCCGCTAGACCTGCCCCCCCGCCCGGTCAATAAGCGCGGCCATGATTCGAGACGACATCAAGGCCGCCCAGATCGCCGCCATGAAGGCCGGCGACAAGGAGACGCGATCCGCCATCGGCCTGATCCAGGCGGCGGTGAAGAACCGCGACATCGAGGCGCGCACCCAGGCGACGCCGCCCGACGACGACGCGCTAGTCGTCGAGGTGCTGCAACGCATGGTCAAGCAGCGCCGCGAGTCGATCGCGATGTTCCGCCAGGGCGGCCGCGAGGAGCTGGCGGCGGCGGAGGAGGCGGAGGTCGCGGTGATCGAACGCTTCCTCCCGACGCGGATGACCGACGACGAGACCCGCGCCGCGATCGGGGCGATCAAGGCCGACCTGGGCGCCACGGGCATGAAGGACATGGGCCGCGTAATGGCGGAGCTGAAGACGCGCTACGCGGCGAGCCTGGACATGAGCAAGGCGAGCGGGCTGGTGAAGGCGGCGCTCGCGGGATGAACGGGGGCGGACCTTCTGCCCCCCCTCCCGCGCGCGGGAGGGGGTCGGGG
>NZ_CAHJWX010000081.1 GCF_903643065.1 Sphingomonas bacterium
GCTGGCCGGGTCATGCGCGGCGAGCCGGTCATACATCGCCAGCGCCGCCTCGTTCTGGCCGGACCAGCTCAGCGCCAGCGCGAGCCGCGCCGCGATCGCCCACCGCTCCGCCTGATCGCCGCGGGACGCCAGCGCTTCCCGGTAGAGCGGCACCGCCCGCGCGCTCATGCCGCCGTAGAGCAAGGCATCGGCATATTCGCGGAGCAGTTCGCCGCGCCGGCGGGGAACGGCGTCGATCGCTTTCGCGAACAGCCTCGCGGCGTCCGCGTTGCGACCGTCATGCGCGGCCTGCCGGGCCGCGGCGATCGTCGAGGCCTCGCCGCCGAGCAGCGTCGCGATCAGGTCGCCGGTCGAGCGGGATCGGCTCGGCGCGACGGTCTGGGCGACGGCCGAGCCTAGCGACGCGTGCAAGAGCATCAGGACGGTCAGCGACGCGCCGGCGAGACCCCTCCCGCGCTTGCGTGACGCGCCGGCGACGCGCGGCGTCACCTTCCACGCCCGCTCCCCCATGGCCTCCTTGATGTGCGCGACCCGCGACAGCGCATCCTTGAACGGCGAGAAGAAGAAGGTGGAGACGATCAGATATTCGAGGAACCAGCGCCACTTCCGCTTCATCGGCCGATGCGCGAGCAGATAGGCGAGCGCGATCTGGCCCGGCCCCGTCGACATGGTGAAGATCGTCGTCGCGAGGAAGACCGGGATGGTCCAGTGAAGGTAGCTCCACCCATAGACCATGATCCAGTAGAACATGATCGGCACCACCTGGATCGAGTACCAGGGGAACAGCTCACGCCACACGAGCAGATGGATCAGCCCCAGTTTCTGCCGGACCGAGACGCGTGGCGATAGCAGGGCGGGCATGACGCGCCGGAACGAGACCTGGAACCAGCCCTGTGCCCAGCGCAGGCGCTGGTTGAGCAGCTGCTTGATCGCGGTCGGCGCCAGTTCCTCCGAGACCAGGTCGCGATCCCCGGCGATCCGGTAGCCGGCGACGACCGCGCGGATGCTGCTGTCGATATCCTCGGTGAGCATGGAGTGGCGCATGCGCGTCTCGTGCAGCACCGACGTCCGCCAGAAGCCGTTGCTGCCGCCGAAGATGCCAAAGCCGTGGAAACGCGCGCGACCGGGGTGGCTGATCGCGTAGATCTGCTCGAACTCGACCGCGACCATGCGCGCGATCCATGAATCGCCGCCGTTGCGGATCGAGCACCGGCCCTGAACGATGTCCCAGCCGTTCGACAGCCATCGCCATGCCCGCTCCAGGCTGTCGGCCTGGGGATGGTGGTCGGCGTCGAAGATACCGACGAACCGGCCGCGCACCCGGCTGACGACCGCATTGACGTTCTGCGCCTTGGACGTGCTGCCCGATACCCGCATCGGTTCGATCGAGAACCGGCCATCCTGCGCGCACGTTCTCGCCAGCTCCTCCATTTCGTCCTCGACGGGCAGGCGCGGGAAGGGACTGTTATAGGCGACGATGATCTGGACCGCGTTGGCGTACTCCAGTTTCAGGAAAGCGTTGAGCGTTTCGATGATCGTCGCCGCCTCGTTGGGCAGATAGGCCGGGATGATGATCGTGGCCTTCGGATAAGGCAGGCCCGGCTCCAGCGGCGGTGTCGTACTCTTCAGCGCCAGGAAGCCTTCGATCCAGATCGTGATCGCGGTGATGACCAGCACGACGACGACCCCGATGTACACCGGGCCCGAGATGTCGAAGCCGAGCGCGTCGCAGACCGCGTAGAAGATGAACGGTGCACCCAGGCCCAGCAGCAGCGACACCGCGAACTGGACGGCCAGCACCGCCCATTGCGGGGTTAGCCGCCACAGCTTGATCGGATTGAGTCTCGCCGGCACGCGATCCGCCCGCGCCAGGCGACGGCCGTAGCGGACCGGATCGACTTCCAGGCTGACCTTCGCCTGATCGAGCGCGGCTTCGACCATTCCCCAAAGCTCGCGCGCGTTGCCGGTCAGGATCAGGTCGCTATAGCCGATGACCGGCGTCGCATGGACGTCGTCGTCGCCGAACCGCCAGACCCGCTCCACGATGCCGCGCTTGATCGCCACGAACACCGCCCTGGTCGCGGCCGCCGACATCTCGTCAAGCAGCACGACGAACCGACCCGCATACCAGCAGAACACGCCAGCGCCGTCGATCGCTTCATTGATGACCGACAGCAACTCGACATGATGTTCCTCGACAAACAAGTCGGCAACGTCAGCGGGCGCATGCGTCGATAGCTCGACATAGCCGATCGAACCCCGACGCCTGGTCTCCGTCAGGCGGGCATCCACTCGCTTGAAGAAACTATCAACATCGATCAAGCTGTCGCCGCAGCGCAGGTGCAGCAGAAAGGATTCATGCAGGCGGGATTCGGTCGAGATCGCCACATCGCGGTCGGAAGGCGACAAGGTCCCCAACGACATCTCGTCTGAAAAGTGCGTCAGCATGCGAAGACGGTGACATATTCGCAGACACGAATAATTAACCTATGTCCGAAAGTCCTTATTAATGGATGATTGGAGCGGCTCGATGACGATATTTCACTTTGCCGAGAACGGCGCGCGTATCGTTAGGCTGACATCGGGCGCGTCCTGAGTGGCGCCGACCTCCAGCCCGATGTTGACCAGCTGTCGTTCGGTCACACGATAGGACATGCCGACGAGGAGCGATCCCACCTGCAGGCTGCTCGATCGGTCGCCGGCGCCGTTGATCTCCCACCGCATCGGGAAAAGGTAGCTATGCTGGTAGCCGAGCGAGAAGGAGAAGCGCGGGTTGAGCGCGAACCCGAAGCCCAGGTCGGCGGTGATCGCATCGCCCGGCCGAACGCGGCCGATCATGGCGTCGCCCAGCGTCTTGTCGATGTTCTTCGGGAATTGATGCAGGTAGCTCGTCCCGCCGAAGATCACCACGGGATCGGACGGCAGCAGGAAGTTGACCCCGGGCTGTACCGCCCAGAAGCCGGAGCCCGTGGCCAGCCCCTGGGCGACGCCCGAGCTGTCAAACGGTACGGCAAAGGGTGACCGGCCCGTGTCGCTCTTCACCCGGAACGTGCCGATCAGGATCGGCTTCTCCCCGACGGGATGGTTGATCTGGTAACGCAAGCCTAGTTCGATGTCGCCCAGGCCGTGCTCATGCAACGCACTCGACTGTTCGGTCATGTCCTGGCGCTGCTGCATCGCCGTGACCCGGTCCGAGCGGTAGAGATAGGGGAACCGGCCCTCGATCTCGACATTGCCGGTCAGTCCATAGCGTACCGTCCCCGTGGCCACGACCGCGTCGCGATCCGCGGCGCTCGCCTCGATCAACCCGACCTGGATGCCCGGGATCAGCTCGACGCCGCGAAACACGAGCCGGTTGCTCGACGAGTTTGTATATTGGAGCGACGGCTCGATCACGAGATGACCGGCCCGGGTCAGCACGCCAGCCCCTTCAAGGACGGCGCCCACCTGCTGCTCGACGCGCGGCAGATCGGGCGATTCGCCGATGGGCTGCGTCGGCGATGTCGCCGCCACCGCGGCCGGCGACGGATCGGCAGGCGGCCCGGCCGGGGAAGGACGTGGGGACGCCGGCAGGATCTCGGTCGATGATGCGAGCCGGCGCAGGCGGTCCAGCTCCTCCTGTTGCCGCGCGATCCGCTTCGACTGCTCGTCGAGCAGCGCACGCTGCGCGGCCAGTTCGAGCCGCAGTTCGCCCAGCTGCCGGTCCAGCGCGGTGAGGTCCTGCGCCGTCGCGGGGGAGGGCAGGCAGGCCGCGGTCGCGACACCCAGCATGCCGACGATCGCCGGCTTGGTCTGTCCGCTCGTCACGCTCCTGCTCCCCGCAACGTCACGGCGCCGCTGCGCGCAGGTCGGGTGAGCGAGCTCAGTTGGACCGCCGCGCGGACAGCATCGACTGGATCAGCGCGGCGCCGACCCGCATCGCCCCGATGTCGTGGCGGAACGGCGCGAAGCCGGCGATGTCGAGGCTGATGTCGACTTGCTGGCGCAGATCGACGTTGCTGGCGGTGTTGACGACGATATTCTGGATCGAGCCATCGGTGCGCTGGATGAACGCCGTCCGCCCCTCATTGGCGAGCACCACCGTCCCGCCGCCCAGGTTCAGCGTCATGCCGGAGCCGGTCAGCAGGCCGGCGACAAGGCTGTTGGCGGCCGCCGGCGACAGGTCTGCCCCGCTACCGTGCCGGACGCTGGTGGACAGGTCGGTCCAGGCCAGATCGGTCCGCATCACGAGCTTGCCGCCGACATAGGAGCGCAGGTCGACGCCCAGCTGGACGTCGAGCTGGCCGATCCGGAAGCCGCCGCGCTGCGTCGCCAGTTCAGCGTCGCCGACGATGTCGGGCTGCGGTCCGGCCGACGCGACGCTGGCCGATGCCGGGTCTGCCCGGTCGGCCGGACGGGTCGCGGCCAGCGCCGCGGCCAGGCAGAGACCGGCGATCAACGCACGCTCGGCGTGATCTGATAGAGCGGTGGCAGGTTGTCGGTCAGCGTGGCGATCGGCATCCCGAGATCGCGCTCACCGAGCGGCGCCGTCGACCAGGGCAGCCACTCGCCGGCGACGTTGAACCGGGGCCGATCATGTCGCGGCGCGTCGACGATGGCGAGGAAGATGCCGTTCCAATGAGCGGTCAGGTCCGCGATCGTGTAGCGCGTGATGCCGAGCATCGGGTCACCGACCAAGATTTGACCGCGCTCGACGCCCTTCACCACCACGAAGTGGCGATAGCCACGCAGATCGAGGATGATGATCCCGGGGCGCCGGACGTTCCCCAACTGCGCGGGTGACAGGCGGAACCCCTCCGTCCGAAAGCCGATCCCGTCGAGGTAGCGCTTGATGTCCAGCATCGAGAAGCCGAGCCGCCGAATGACCGGCTGGTCGCCCGCCGCCCACATCGCCTGAAAGATCGGCACTTCGCTGGTCGGGTGATCGTAATGATAGTTCAACAGCGTCGCCACCGCCGCCGAACCGCAGCTGAAATCATAGCGCTGCCGGATGACCGTCCGAAACGGGATGTCCGTCCAGCTCATCACCGGCACCTGGTAATTGGCGCTCGCCCCGGTGCTCAACCGGCTCTGCGCCGTCACCGCGCCGGGCAACGCCGCCGCCATCGCAAGCCCACAGGCCAGGCGACGGACATCCGCCATCAGCCGGCCACGGGCCATCATGGCGTGACGTTCACCGTCAAGTTCAAGGCGCTCTGCAGACTGACTTGCGCGCCCGTGTTGACGGCGAAGTTGCCGACGCCGTTGAAGCCGGACAACGCCTGATCGGACAGGGTGATCGAACCCGACGAATAGTTGCCGTTGATGACGTTGCCCGTCGTGATGGCGGTCAGCGTCTGGTTGCCTGCCGCGATGGTCTGGCCGCCACGCAGGTCGGCGAGGTCGTCGTCGGCCAGCGGCGCGGGACGGCCGCCCGGCGCCTGCCGCGCGTCGTCAGGCCGCGCCGCCGTCGACACCTGTCCCACGGCGGCGCTCGATGTGGACGTCAGCCCCACCAGCAGCGCGGCGAAGGGCAACGCGATCGTCTGCTTCATCGAACAACTCCAGGATGTGCAGGCGGGCCACCGGATCGGTCAGCCGGGTATCGTCGGCGGTGGATCGATCGCGTTCGGCGACCGCTCAATTGTTACCGAAATTGCCGTTGACGGCGATGTTCGTCCCCGCCTGCGCCGTCGCGGCTGGTCCCGTGTTCCATCCGGCGGTCAGGATGCCGGCGAAGTTGGTCAAGGATGAGCCGGTGACGACATTAGAGCCGGTCGGCAGCGGTGACGAAGCCGGATCGGCGCCGGCGTTGATCGTGATCTGATTGCCGGCATTCACCGCGCTCAGATCCTGGTTGGAAATGGTCACGATGGACGTGCTGTTGTCGATCGAGGTCTTCGTGCTGCTGTCCTGAACGCCATTGCTGATCGCGGTCGCGGTCGACAGGCTGTCGCTTGTTCCACTACCGATACCAAAACTACCCGCGTTGCCCACGCCCGTCGATGAGCCATCGCTCGTCAGGTTGCCGCTACTGGAAGACTGCGCGGTGGCTGATGATGCCAGCATGATGCCGGTGATCAGCCAATAGCCAGCGTGATTGCTTGTCCTGAACACCGGCGATCTCCCTGATTACTACCAATGGAGCATGCGACGGCAATAGCGTCTATGACCTACATTAGGACAGATTCGGAAAGTGTCCGTTGCGCCTGCTACGCGGCACGGTGCCGCGATACTGGTCAAGGAGAGCCCGGCGCGGTATCGCCGCCTCGCCAATCGGGAGATCAGGCCATGCCTGTCGCGCTGCCCGCCGTGCTCAGCGTTCTTGCGTCGCGGACCGATCCCTCGGGTCCGCGCACCCGGATCGTCGCCTTTGCGCCTGGGGAGGTGTCGTGCTCGACCGAGCCGCTCGCGGCCGTGGCGCTTGCCAGCCCCGTGTCGGTTGTGTCGACGCGGTACGGGCCCGATGGCGACGAGCCGTCCCTGCCGGCCTACCGGTTCACCTTCGCGATCGACGCACAGGGGCGCGCCCGCACGATCCGGCGCGACGCGCCCGCGCCCTCCGGCCAGTATATCGACACGAGCGACCTCGCGCCCGCGCTCGCCGCTTCGCGCTTTGCGGCCGGGGCACCACGGGCGGGATGCTCGATCCGCTACACGGCATCCGTCACGCCGGTCGAGACGGCGGACCTGCGGACCTTGTACGAACTGGCGAGCCGGCCGGAGGCGCCGGGCTACTCGTCGGCGATCCGCGATCGCGTCCAACCGGCGGGCTCGACCTGTCCGCGCGGGCCCGGCCAGTACCGCCGCCTCGACCTGCCCGCGTTCGAGAAACTGTCGTCACCGCCCGGCGGGTCGGCATGGGTGTTCCTCGCCTTCGATGTCGACGGAGCGGGCAAGCCCGGGAACGCGCGCGTGCTGGGCACGTCCGGCGACCCGGCGCTGGACCGGGCGGGCCGGCGCGCCCTGCTCGATGATCGCTATGCGCCGGGGCCGGGCTATCGCGGCTGCACCTACCATTTCTTCCACAACGCTCCATCGGACTGGCGCCCGCCGGAACTGCCGGCGGACGCGCCCGCCGACAATGGCGGCCAACCCGGCTGCGTGATCGACCCCAAGTCGATCGCCGGTCTGCTGGACGGGAGCGCATATCCCCGGCCGTTCCTGCGCCGCCGGATCGAGGGCGTGGCGGTGATCGGCTACGACACCGCGTCCTGGGGGGCGGTCGGCGACGTCAAGGTGCTCGCGTCCGAGCCGGACGAGGCGTTCGGCGTGGCGGCTCGCGGCGCGGTCGCGAACGCGCGCGCGGCGCCGAG
>NZ_CAHJWX010000082.1 GCF_903643065.1 Sphingomonas bacterium
GCGCCCGACTCGCGCTCGACCGAGCTGACCGACGGGCAACAGGGCGCGCCCGGCGGCCCCACCGCCGCCGTCGACGGCGCCACCACGGCCGGGGACGTGATCGTCACCGCCAACAAGCGCGCGGAGAACATCCAGAACGTGCCGCTGGCCGTGTCGGTGATCGCGCCCGCGCAGCTCGCCGCCGCCGGCGTGCGCAACTTCGCCGACCTGGGCAAGATCGCGCCCTCGCTGGTGGTGCGCCCGGCGGAGCAGCCGCAGAACTCCAACGTGTCGTTGCGCGGCGTCGGCACCTTCGCGTTCGGGATCGGCGTCGAATCGAGCGTCGCGGTGCTGGTCGACGAGGTGCCGCTCGCGTTTCAGGCACGCGCCTTCACCGACCTGCCCGATGTCGAGCGGATCGAGGTGCTGCGCGGGCCGCAGAGCACGCTGTACGGCAAGTCGGCGTCGGCCGGCCTGGTCAACCTGATCACCCGCGATCCCACCAGCGAACTGCGCGTCCGCGCCAACGCGGTGGGCACCACCGACGAGGAAGCGGGCGCGAACTTCAGCATCTCCGGGCCGCTGACGCCCAATCTCGGCTATGTCGTCTCCGCCGCGTATAACTACTGGGATGGCAACGTCCTCAACCGGTACAACGACAAGGAGGTGAACGGGCGCGAGACGCTCAACCTGCGCGGCAAGCTGCGCTGGAAGCCGACGGACACGGCGTCGCTTACCGTGTCGCTCAACTATGTCGACGGCAACACCGATGTCGGCCGTCCCTTTGTTCACATCTCGCCCAACGCGCGGCTGCGCGGCAATGCCGCGCTGACGCCGGCGGTGGTGTTCCCGGGCGTGACGATCGGGCCGGACAATCAGGACATCAGCAACAATTACGATTCGCGCACGCGCTACAGCGGCGGCGGGGGCTATGTCCGCGCCGAGATCGGCGTGCTGAACGACCTGAACCTCGTCACAATCACCTCGTACGACCGGTTCCACCTGTACGACTATCTCGACCAGGACGACACGTCGTCGACCGCGACGGTGGGCAGCAACAACCAGATCGGCCAGTTCCGCTCGGAACAGGAGACGCAGGAGGTCCGGCTGCAATCGCCGGGCGACAAGCCGTTCCGCTATACGGTGGGCGGCTATGGCGCGCGCGTGATCTTCGAGCGGCCGTTCGTGCGCGGGCCCTATTTCTCGCTCGCCAACTGGAACGCGCGCGCGCAGTCGAACCAATATGCCGGTTTCGCGCAGGTCGACTGGACGGTGGTGCCCAGCCTGACGCTGACCGGCGGCGGCCGCGTCCAGCACGAGCGCGTCTCGTACCGGTATCGCGACAACCTCGCCAACACCTCGTTCAGCGGGGCCGCGAACGACACCGCCGGCACCTATCGCGCCAGCGCCCGATATGCCTTCACGCCGGACGTGAGCGCGTTCGCAACCTATGCCACCGGCTACAAGGGCCAGACCTATGATCTGACCACGGGCTTCAACGCGAACCGTGCCGCCGCCGGCCCGATCCGGCCGGAACGCTCGCGCGACAAGGAGGTGGGCGTCCGCAGCCAGTTCCTCGATCGCCGGGTGACGCTGAACGCCACCTATTTCGACACGACCTATCGCAATCTCCAGGCGCAGACGATCGAGACGCTGGCGGACGGCACGTCCAACTACCGGCTGACCAATGTCGGCCGGCTCAATACCAAGGGCGTGGAGGTCGAGGCCTCGGCGCGGGTCGCGCAGGACTTCAACCTGAACGGCGCGGTGACCTATCTCGACGCCAGATACACCAGCTTCCCCGTCGCCCAATGCTACCCGTTGCAGACCGCCGCCCAGGGCTGCACCGGCTCGCCGGGGCGGCAGAACCTGACGGGCACGCGCGCGATCCAGGCGCCCAAGTGGAAGTTCAACGTCAGTGCCGACTATTCCCCGTCACTGGGCGGGCATCTGCGTGGCGTCGCGCAGGCGAACTGGCAATATCAGACCAAGGTGTTCTTCACGCCGGTCGATCCGGAGACGATCCAGGGCGCCTATCACATCGTCAATGTCGGGCTGGGCGCGCGGGACGAGGACCGGCGCTGGGAAGTGGTGGCGTTCGTCAACAACGTCTTCGACCAGCAATATTACGGGTCGCTGGTCAACACGGCAGGCAATTTCGGCAGCAACATCGCGACGCAGGCGGTGCTGCCGCGCGATTCCCGCCGCTATGGCGGGCTGCGGCTGGCGCTGAACTTCTGACACCGGCCGCGTGCGACGGGAGCTGCTCGCCATGCGCATGACGCTGACGATGCGGTGGTTCGGGCCGGCCGATCCCGTGCCGCTGCGCGACATCCGCCAGGCGGGCGCGACGGAGGTGGTGACCGCGCTGCACGAGCTGCCCAACGGCGCGGTCTGGCCGGCCGACGCCCTCGCCGCGCGCCGCGCGCAGGTCGAGGCGGCCGGGCTCGGCTGGACGGTGGTGGAGAGCCTGCCCGTCCATGAGGAGATCAAGCGGCGCGGGCCCGGTTGGGACCAGCTGATCAACGCGTTCTGCCGGAGCCTGGTCAATCTGGCGGGGGCGGGGATCGGCACCGTCACCTATAATTTCATGCCGCTGCTCGACTGGACGCGCACGGACCTGGCGTGGCCCATGCCAGATGGCGCGCTGGCGCTGCGCTATGACCCGGTGGCGGTGGCCGCGTTCGACCTGCACATCCTGCGGCGGCCGGACGCGGCGGCGGACTATCCCGCCGCGATCGTCGAGGCGGCCGCGCGTCGCCATGCCGTGATGGACGAGGCGGCGCGGCACCGATTGACGCGCACGATCATCGCCGGCCTGCCCGGCAGCGAGGAGAGCTTCACGGCCGACCAGTTCCGCGCGGCGATCGCCGGCTATGACGGGCTCGACGCCGAGCGGTTGCGCGCGAACCATGTCGCGTTCCTCCAGGCGGTCTGCCCGGTCGCCGACGAGCTGGGGCTGCGGCTGGTGGTTCATCCTGACGACCCGCCGTTCCCGCTGTTCGGCCTGTCGCGCGTGGTGAGCACGGAGGCCGACCTCGTCCGGCTGTTCGAGCTGGTGCCCAATCCGTCCAACGGCCTGTGCCTGTGCACCGGCTCGCTGGGCGTGCGCGCCGACAACGACCTGCCCGGCATGGTCGAGCGGCTGGGCGAGCGGATCGGCTTCCTGCACCTGCGGTCCGTCCAGCGCGAGCCGGACGGCGCCTTTCATGAGGCGGCGCATCTGGAGGGCGATGCCGACCTGCCCGCCGTGGTCGCCGCGGTGCACCGGCTGCAGCGGCGCGAGGGCCGCGCGATCCCGATGCGCCCGGATCACGGCCATCAGATGCTGGACGATCTCGGCAAGCAGACCAATCCCGGCTATTCGCTGCTCGGGCGGATGCGCGGGCTGGCCGAGTTGCGCGGGCTGGAGCGCGGCATTGCGCAGGTGACGGGAGTGATGGAGTGATCCGTCGGCTCGTCGTCGCGATGCTCGCGGCCACCCCCGTCGCCGCCCAGCAGGCGCCGCCGCCCTCGCCGACCCCGCTGCTCGTGGCGGCGGACCTGCGCGACGGGCTGGACCTGTCGGGGCCCTGGCACTGGTCGATCGATCCGTTCCGCTCGGGGCTGGCGGGCTTCCATGGCGAGACGCCCGATCCGGGGCAGCAGCGCTGGCGCGATGTCGACGTTCGCGCGGAGATGAAGCGCGACCGCCGCGTCCTGGACGAGTTCGATCTCGCCCATTCGCCGCTGACCAGCCTGCCCTCGTCCTGGCTGACGCAAGCGCCCGAGCTGCGCCACTATCAGGGGCTGATGTGGTATCAGCGCGTCTTCGCCGGTCCCGCGCATCGGCAGGGCCGTTACTTCCTGCGCTTCGGCGCGGCGAACTACGCCACGCGCGTGTACCTGAACGGGCGGGAGGTCGGGCGGCATGAGGGCGGCTTCACGCCGTTCGCGTTCGACGTGACCGCGCTGCTGCGCGATGGCGACAATCAGGTCACGGTCGGCGTCGACTCGCAGGCGACGCCCGCGACGGTGCCGCCGCCGGTGACCGACTGGGAGAATTACGGCGGGATCACGCGCGACATCCGCCTGATCCGGACACCCGACACCTATGTCGACGACGCCTGGGTGCGGCTGACGCGCGACGGCCGGCTGGCGGCGGACGTGCATCTCGACGGTCCCGCGGCGGCCAACCACGCGGTGCACCTCGGCATCGCCGCGCTCGGGCTGGATCGCGACGGCGTGACGGACGCGCGCGGTGACTGGCACGCCACGATGCCGGTGCCGCGCAAGCTGGTGCGCTGGTCGCCGGAGGATCCCCGGCTGTACGACGTCGCGGTGACGGCGGGCGCGGATCGGTGGCGCGACCGGATCGGCTTCCGCACGATCACCGTGCGCGGGCCCGACATCCTGCTGAACGGCAAGCCGATCTTCCTGCGCGGCATCTCCATGCACGAGGAGGAGCTGGGCACCGAGCCGACGCGCGCGATGACGCCCGCCGCCGCGCGCGCGCTGCTGACCGAGATCAAGGATGGCCTGCACGGCAATTACGTCCGGCTCGCGCATTACCCGCATTCGGAGGTGACGCTGCGGCTCGCCGACGAGCTGGGGCTGCTCGTGTGGAGTGAGGTGCCGGTCTATTGGCTGGTCGCCTGGTCCGATCCCGACACGCTGGCGCGCGCGCGGGCGATGGTGGCGGAGAATATCGGCCGCGACCGCAATCGCGCCGCCATCGCGATCTGGAGCGTCGCCAACGAGACGCCGGTGACCGACGCGCGCAACGCGTTCCTGCGCACACTGGTCGCCGATGTGCGCCGCCTCGACGACACGCGGCTGGTCAGCGCCGCGCTGCTGGTCGATCGCGCCACCGCGAACGGCCATCCGGTGATGACGCTCGCCGACCCGCTCGCCGATGCGCTCGACGTGATGGCGGTCAACACCTACAACGGCTGGTACACGCCCGACCGTCTCGCCGATCTGCCCGCGAGCGAGTGGCGCGTGCCGGCGGACAAGCCGTTGATCTTCTCCGAGTTCGGCGCGGATGCGCGCGCGGGCTTTCACGACATCGCGACCGAGCAGAAGTTCTCGGAAGAATATCAGGCCGATTACTATCGCTCGACGCTGGCGATGGCGGACAGGCTGCCGACGCTCCGCGGCATGTCGCCCTGGATCCTCAAGGATTTCCGCTCGCCGCGCCGCCAGAACCCGGACTTCCAGCAGGGCTGGAACCGCAAGGGGCTGATCTCCGAAACCGGGCAGCGCAAGGCGGCGTTCGACGTGCTCGCGCGCTACTATGCGGGCCGGGCGGACGCGCCCCCTCGATAGCGCCAGGCGGGCAAGCGCGGACTTTGGCCAGATCAGCGTCCGCTTCTTGCGCTTTGACACCGGCGAAGGCGGTGTCTCCGCTCGACCGCCAGCGGGACGAGACCCGCACCTGATCGAACAGGTGATGCCCGAGCAGCGTCAGGATCGTACCGCCGCTCAACGCGACGAACCCGATCGCCGCCGCCGCCAGATCGCCCGCCGACGTTTCGTGCCCGCCGACCGAGGCGAACAGCTGGCGCATCGTCGCGACGCCGAGCGCGAGCAGGGCCGCGCCGATCGCACGCAGCCCTAGATCGCCTCGCCATCCCCATCGCTCGCGCCGCATGCCGCCCTCCATGACCACGGCGAGCCATCTATCCTCGCGGGCATAGGGTTTGGAGACGGTCGGGGCGGCGTCTGCATAGCTATTGCATAGGGTCGGGCGTCGCCGGTTCAGGAATCGGCGATCAACCGATAGCCGATGCCCAGTTCGTTGACGATCAGCGTCGGGCGCGCCGGATCGGGTTCCAGCTTCTGACGAAGGTTGCGCACGACGATGCGCAGGTAATCGACGCGCCGATCCACCTCGTGCGGCCACGCGGCCTGGAGGATGCGCTGGTGCGTGACGACCCGGCCGGGGTGGAGTGCTAGCTGGTGGAACACCTCGAATTCCTTGCGGGTGAGGTGCACCGCCTCCCCGTCGCGGGTCACCTCGCGATTGGCGAGGTCGACCCGCACCGCGCCCGCGCGCAGCACCGCCGTCGCGCCCTCCGCTTCCAGCCGATCGCGCAGCGTCGCGCGCAGCCGCGCCAGCACTTCCTCGCTGTCGAACGGCTTGGTGATGTAATCATGCGCGCCCAGATCGAGCGCCGCGACCTTCTGGTCGGTAGCATCGCGCGCGGAGACGACGAGGATCGGCGCCGCCTGCTGTTGCCGCAGCAGCTGCACGATCTCCAGCCCGTCGCGATCGGGCAGGCCGAGATCGAGCAGGATCGCGTCGGGACGCCTCGACCTGGCGAGCGCCAGCGCCTCGGCCGCCGTGGTCGCCTCGATCGGCTCGTAGCCGGCGCGCGCCAGCGTGGCGCCCAGCAGGCGGCGGATGTATACTTCGTCATCGACGATGAGGATGCGCTGGCCGGTCATCCGTCGGCGCCCGGATCGGCGGCGCGCACCAGCAGCCGCTCGGTGAAGGACAGGGTGAAGCAGGCGCCGGCCCGATCGGTCCGGTTCGCGGCGCGCACCGCGATCCCCATCGCCTCGGCGAAGCCCTTGACGATCGCCAGCCCCAGGCCGGTGCCCTTGGGCGAGCGGTCGGACCCCTCCAGCCGGCGGAACGTCTCGAACACCTCGGCCTCGTGCCCCGGCGGCAGGCCCGGCCCCTCGTCCAGCACCGACATCTCCAGCTCGTGGTAGCGACGCTCGGCGCGGATGGAGATCGGGGTGCCCGCGTCGGCGTAGCGGCCGGCGTTGTCGAGCAGGTTGAGCAGGCAATGGTGGAACAGCTGCGGATCGACCGTCACCAGCGGCAGGTCGGGCGCGACCGCCAGCTGGATCGCGTGCCCTTCCAGCGAGCGCCGGGTGTCGTGCACGGCGGCGGCGACCGCGTCGGTCAGGTCGACCGGCTCGACCGCCAGCTTGAGCGCGCCCGCCTCGACGCGCGCCATGTCGAGCAGGTTGGCGATGAAGCGGTTGAGCCGCATCGCCTCCGCCTCGATCATCGCCAGCAGCGGCTCATCGAGGCGGCGGCGCAGCTCGGACGCGGCGGCGAGCACGGAGGTGAGCGGCGTGCGCAGATCGTGGCCGACCGACGACAGCAGCGCCGAGCGGAGCCGGTCGCGCGTGCGCACCGCCTCCACGTCGCGCATCTCCGCCTCCAGCCGCAACCGTTCCAGCGCCAGCGCGGTCTGGTCGGCGAGGCTGACCAGCAGCTGGAGCTGGTCCGCGCGCACTGGCTCGGCGCCGTCCTCGCGCGCGATGCCCAGCACCGCCAGCACCCGC
>NZ_CAHJWX010000083.1 GCF_903643065.1 Sphingomonas bacterium
CGACGCCGAACGCCAGCAACGCGGCGACCAGCGTCGCGCCCGCGGTCTGGCCAGTGAGACGCACCGTGGAGACGAGCCCGCCCGCCGCCGCCGCTCGCTCCCGCGGCGCCGAGCCGATCAGCAGCCGCGCGTTGGGCGGCAGGTACGTCCCGAACCCCGAGCCGCACAGCGCCATCCGCCAGGCGATGTCCCAATAGCCCGGATGCGCGGGCATGGTGCCGAGCAGGACCAACGCGACGATCGAGATGCTCATGCCGATCCCGCCCAGCAGCCCCGCCGGGATGCGATCGGACAGATAGCCGGCGAGCGGTGCCACGATCATGTTGGTGAGCGGCCAGGGCGCGATGCACGCCCCGATCGCCGCCGCCGAGAAGCCCAGCGCCTGCAACCGGAACGGCGTCGAGATCAGCAGCGTCATCGACGCGGTGAAGGCGACGAACCCGCCGAATGCCGACAGGCCGATCACCGGTCGCGCGAGCAGGTCGACGGGCAGGATCGGTGCCTCCGCCCGGAGCTCGCGGCGGACGAAATACCAGCCGACCAACAGCCCCGCGACGACGATCGCGCCGGAGACGACGGGGCTGTCGCCGTGCACGAACGCCTCCAGCCCGCCGATCACCAGCCCGAACATCGCGGCGCACTGGATCGCGCCCGCCAGGTCGAAATGCGCGTGGCGTGGGGTCGGCTGGGGCACCGCGCGGCCGAAGGCGAGCGACAGGATCGCGAACGGAATGGCGCTGGCGAACACCCAGGGCCAGGGCGCCACGGCGAGTACCAGCCCGCCCAGCGTCGGCGCGGCGGCGGCGGATGAGGTGACGACGACCGAGTTGATCGCCAGCCCGCGCCCGAGCTGGGTGGACGGATAGATCTGGCGGATCAGTGCCGAGGCGACCGCGAGCACCCCCGCCGCGCCCGCCGCCTGCACCGCGCGCACGATCAGCAGGAACGGCAGGCTCTTGGCGAAGAAACAGAGCAGCGTCGCGATCGTGAACACCGCCTGCCCGCCCTGATAGGTGCGCTTCAGCCCGATCCGCTCACCCAGCCCCGCGAAGGGCAGCATCAGCATGACCAGCGTCACCTGATAGACGGTGACGATCGACACGATCGCCGACCGGTCGACCCGCAGGTCGCGCGCGATGGTCGGCAAGGCGGCGTTGGCGACGCCGCCGTCGATGATGACCAGCGCCGAGCCGAACGACATCGCCGCGATCGCGAACCAGCGGCGCGGCGTCGGCAGGCCGGGATGGGCGGCGGCCGGCTCGGTCACGTCAGCGATCGGCACGGGTCGAGATACGAAATCACCTTGTTGGGCGCGCCGGGCTTGTTCCGGCCCCCGGGTCCGCGCACAAGAACATCGGTCGGCCTTGCGCCGCCCTGGACCCCGGCACAAGGCCGGGGGTGACGTTGAGAGGTTTCGATGCGGCTTTCGCTCCTGATCACCACCGCCCTCCTTGCCGCGTCGCCCGCGCTCGCCCAGGTGAAGCCGATGCCTCACGCCACCGCCAGCGCCGACGATCCGTATCTCTGGCTGGAGGACAAGGACGGCGCCAGGCCGCTCGCCTGGGTGGAGGCGGAGAACAAGCCGACGCTGGCGCGGCTGCAGGGCGACCCGCGCTACCGGACCTTCTATCAGGAGGCGCTGGCGATCGCGGCGGCGACCGACCGCATCCCCAGCCCGGACCAGCTCTATGGCCGCGTCTATAATTTCTGGCGTGACGCCGAGCATCCGCACGGGCTGTGGCGCTGGACGAGCGAAGCCGATTACGCGAAGGCGCAGCCGAACTGGACGGTGGCGCTCGACCTCGACGCGCTGGGCAAGGCCGAAGGCAAGCAGTGGGTATGGAAGGGGGTGACCTGCCTTCAGCCCGAGGAGCGGCTGTGCCTGGTCGCGCTGTCGGAGGGCGGCGAGGACGCGGTGACCTATCGCGAGTTCGATCTCCAGGCCGGCCAGTTCGTCCCGAACGGCTTCACCCTGCCCCGGTCGAAGCAGGACGCGACCTGGATCGACGCGGACACGCTGCTGGTGTCGCGCGATTGGGGGGCGGGGACGCTGACCCAGTCGGGCTATCCGTTCGTGCTCAAGACGCTGAAGCGCGGCGCGCCGCTGTCAGCCGCGACCGAGCTGTTCCGGGGTGCTCCCTCCGACCAGGTCTCGACGGGCGCGGGCGTGCTGACCGATGGACAGGGCCACCGCGCGGTGATCATCACGCGCGGCGTCACCTTCTTCGGAAAAGAGACGCTGTTGCTGACTGCCAAGGGACCGGTGAAGCTCGATCTGCCCGCGCGGACGACGCCGGTCGGCCTGATCGACGGGCTGATGATCTTTCAGACCAGCGATCCCTGGGGGCAGGTCCCCGCCGGCGCGATCGCGTCGGCGCCGCTCGCCGAGGTGGAGCGCGGCGTGCTCAAGCCGACGGTGATCTTCGCGCCGGGGCCGCGCCAGAGCCTCGCCGATGTCGGGCTGACGCGCGACAAGCTGCTGCTCGTCGTGTCGGACGAGGTGCGCGGGCGGCCGTTCATCTACACGCACGGCAGCGGTGGCTGGACGTCCCGGCCGCTGGCGATGGCGGACAATGCGTCGATCAACGTCGTCTCGTCCGACGATCGCGGCGATCTCGCCTATCTGGCGGTCACCGGCTTCCTTCAGCCGACCACGCTGTTCGCGCTCGATGCGGGCACGGCGGCGCTCAAGCCCGTCAAGCAGCTGCCGGCCAAGTTCGACGCGACCGGGCTGGTCACCGAACAATTCCAGGCGACCTCCACCGACGGGACCAAGGTGCCCTATTTCGTCGTCCACCGGCGCGACGTGCCGCTGGACGGCTCGACCCCGACGATCATGACCGCCTATGGCGGCTTCGAATTGCCGATCACGCCGACCTATTCGGGCTCGACCGGCAAGCTGTGGCTGGAGCGCGGCGGTGCCTTCGTGCTCGCCAATATCCGGGGCGGCGGCGAGTTCGGACCGGCGTGGCACGACGCGGGGCGCAAGACCAAGCGGCAGGTGATCTATGACGACTTCGCCAGCGTCGCGCGCGACCTGTTCGGCCGCAAGCTGACCAGCCCCGCCAAGCTCGGCATCTATGGCGGTTCGAACGGCGGGCTGCTGATGGGCGTCGAGTTCAACCAGCATCCCGATCTGTGGCGCGCGGTCACCATCCAGGTGCCCTTGCTCGACATGATTCGCTACGAGCACATCGCGGCGGGCGCGTCGTGGGTGGACGAATATGGCTCGGCCGACATCCCGGCGGAGCGCGCGTTCCTCCAGACCATCTCGCCCTACCAGAACCTCAAGCGCGGGGTGGCCTATCCCGAGCCGTATATCTGGACCACGACCAAGGACGATCGGGTCGGGCCGCAGCACGCGCGCAAGTTCGCCGCCCGGATGAAAGAATATGGGCTGCCGTACCTGTTTTACGAGGACACGGCGGGCGGCCATTCCGGTGACGCGGATATCGAGCAGGGCGCGCGGTTGCAGGCGATGCAGATGGTATATTTCGCGCAGAAGCTGATCGGGCCGGCGGCGGGCGGCCCGGCGACCGGTCAATGACCTCGTCACCCCGGGCTTGACCGGGGGACCTTCTGCCTGAAAGTCGAGCTAGCCCAGCGCCTTCTCCAGCGCCGCCTTGTTCATCTTGGATCGGCCGGGGATGTCCCGCTTCTTGGCCTCCTCGTACAGTTCGGCCTTGGTGTGAGGGCCGTCGTGCTTGCGAAAGGGCGCGGTCTTGGCGGCGACATCGGCGGGTTGGGTGGAGTGTTGATGGCCCTTTTTGGTGTCGGCGCGCTTCTTGGCGGTGGTGCGCCGGTATTCCTCGTCGGAGAGCGCCTCGCGCGCCTGCTTGGGCAGGTAGCGTTCGTGCGTGTCGCCGCTCTTCTTGCCCGACTTGGTGCCCCAATCCTTCTTCGTCCACTCGGCCAAGTGATTATGCGGGTCCTTGCCGCCCGCATAGCCGCCGCCACGCTTTTTATATTCGGCGACGGCCAACTGCGCCTTGCGCGCCGACCATTCGCCCTTCTCGCCGCCCTTGTCGCCGGCGGTGATCTCGCCCTTGACCTTCTCCCACAGGGCGGGGTCGGTCTTCTCCGCGGTCTCGCTCATGGACGCAGGAACCGCGTTGCACGCGCCCGCGTTCCATGATGGAGATTACCGAAAAGAGGACGGGCGATGAATCTTGGTCGTGGCTGTATCCTGTGGGCGCTGGGCGTGCCGCTCCCGGTGATCCTGATCCTCTACTTCCTGTTCCATCGTTAGGAACCGGCGGACGGCCCAGGGGTTTTTCGCGGCGCAGCAACGTGCCAGGAGAGGCGCATGGCCTCCACCCCCGACCCCGCCACGCCCCTGTTCCTGGAGGCGATCGTCAAGCGTCACGCGGTGGCCGCGACCTATAACAATGTCGCGGTGACGTTGGCGCCGCACATCCTCTATACCCGGCACGGTGATCTTCACGTCGACGCGGTGACGCTGGAACGCGACGGGAAGGCGCCACGCGAGGTGAAGATCGGGACGTTCAAGCTGGCGGGCCTCAACGCCGTGCGGCTGACGCCGCGTCGCTTCGACGCCAGCGCGCTGTTCGATCCGGCGGCCGAGCGCTATGCGGGCGAGACCGTCATGGTGGTGCAGGCCTGACCGGAATAGTCGCCGCACGTCTCTCGCCGATGCAGCGAGGTGCACACGAAGACCAAGTGGCGCGCGACCACCCCCACCGAACTCAGAACAAGGCAAATGCGGGCGGATCGTCGTCGATCCGCCCGCCCATCTCCTATTGGCAGCGGACCTGCGCGTTGTTCTGGTCCACCGCGCGACCGGCGAGGCCGCCGAGCGCCGCGCCGAGCAGCGTGCCGACGGTGCGCGAATGGCCGCCGTCGATGACGTTGCCGAGCACGCCGCCGCCGGCGGCACCGATGATCAGGCCGGTCGTGCCGTCCGAGCGCTTGCAGTAATACCGGCCGTCCTGGCCGGCATAGACGCGGTCGTTCTCGGCCAGCGTCGTCGTCGAGCCGCCCCGGCGGTAATAGCGCGACGGATCGTAGTTCGGATCGTAGCGATCGTCCTCATAGCCGCCGTTGCGATAGGCGCCCTGCGGCGGGGCGTTATTGTAGCCCCCGCGACCGCGCGATGACTGATAGCGATCGGTCTCCTGACGGAAGATCTGATATTCGCGGTCGAACCGCTCCTGCGCGGCGCGAAAGCGCGCGTCGTCGGCGGACGACTGGGCGAGCGCCGGGGCGGCGGCGGTCGCCAGCGTCGCGATCGCGGCGGCGGCGGTGAGCAAGCGGGTGAACATGGGCTTCTCCTGAGCAACTGGTCCGGCCCGGGCCGGAGAGCCGCACATACGGCCGCGAAGGCGTATCGTTCCTGAACGACCATTCGGCGCCACTGGGGTGGTGGAAGTTGCCTAAGTTGCCGCAAGTCGCGTTCATTCAGGGATGTCGGTGAGCATGGCGAGCGCCTCGTGGAAGCCGATGGCCGGCATGGGGGCGGCGAGATGACGGGCGAGCACCTTGAGCGCCATGCGATAATCGGGGCGGTGCACGATCGCGACCTGCTGGCCCTTGTAGAAGCGCGGTACGGCGACGCCGTTGATCGCGCGGTCCATCGCGGCCTCGTAGACGCGGTCGCCCGCCATCGCCTGCGCGATGTCCCAGGCGCGCGCGAAGCTCTCCGCGCCCGCTCGCTCGCGCAGGCGATAGGCGGAGGTGCCGCTGCGGCCGACCGCGCGGGCGGCGGCCGCGACCACGCCGGTCGCGGCGAGCAGCTGGATGAAACGGTGCTGCCGCTCGGGCGTCCAGCCATCGCGGCGCGGGCGGACGAGGACGGGGGTGAAGGCGAGCGGATCGTCGGTCATGCGGTCCCCTTCGCGAGTCGAAACAGTGTAGTACAGCGAAATGATCGACGGGGGCGAGAGTCGCGGGCGGAGGTGGGGGCGGTGGACGCTGGCGCTGGTCTATGCGGCGGCGGGCGTGCTGCACTTGGTGGCGGCGCCGGCGTTCCTGCGGATCGTGCCGGCCTGGGTGCCGTATCCGGCGGCGGCGGTGGCAGCGACTGGGGTGGCCGAGCTGGCGGGCGCGGCGGGTCTGCTCACCATGCGGTTCCGCCGGGCGGCGGGCTGGGCGCTCGCGGCCTATGCGGTGTGCGTGTTCCCCGCCAACGTGCAGCACGCGGTGCATGACCTGGGAACGGGGACGGGGCTGGGCTGGTGGTACCATGCGCCCCGGCTGTTCCTGCAGGCGCCGATCGCGTGGTGGGCATTGTGGGCGGGTGGGGCCTTCGCCTCCGCTCGGCCATCATCGTGACATGCTGTCACGCGTCAATTGACGATTGACAGTGTCGCGATGTTCGCTACATTGTCGTCGTGGAGATCGGCAGCATTCGTCACAAAGCGCTTCGGTCATTTGCGGAGACTGGCAGGACGAAAGGGTTGCCGGGCGACTTGGTCGAACGCCTAAGGAAAATGCTCGCGTACCTGACCGCGATCGACGTGGCCGACGAGTTGCTGGTGCCGCCGAACTTTGGCGCCCATCTGCTGACGGGCGACTTGGCCGGGCGCTGGTCGCTGGTAATGACGCGGAACTGGCGCATGACGTTCGAGATCGACGAGCGGAACGTGATCATCGATCTTGATCTGGAGGATTATCACTGATGCCGATCAAGCTTCACTCCAGCTTCGCCGTCCACCCCGGACCTTGGCTTCGATCCGAGATCGTCGAGCCATATGGGCTGTCCGTCACCGACGCGGCGGCGAAGCTGCATGTCACCCGGCAGGCGATGAGCAATCTGCTCGGTGGCCGCGCCGGGCTGTCGGCGGAGATGGCGCTGCGGTTCGAGAAGGCGTTCGGGCTCAGCGCCGACACGCTGCTGCGGATGCAGATGGCGCATGATCTGGCGCGCGCGCGGGAAGGAACAATCGAGGTGGAGCGGGTGGCGGCTTAGCGGCGCTCGGTCACAGAGCCGGTTCACTGGCCGGCCGAGCAGCCTCACCCCGCCACCACGAAACTGTCCATCACCCGTTTCCGCCCCGCCTGGTCGAAGTCGATCTCCAGCTTATTGCCCTCGATCTCGGCGATGGCGCCGTGGCCGAACTTCTGGTGGAAGACGCGCTGGCCGACGCTGAGGTCGGTGCGACCCTTGTTGCCGAGGCTGATCGACGGTGCGCGGCTTTCGACCACCCGGGCGGGCTCGCGGGTAAAGGTGCGCGCGGTCCAGGCGCCGCCGGGCTGCTTGGCGTCGAGCGTCCCCGCCGCGCGCTGCCAGCCGGG
>NZ_CAHJWX010000084.1 GCF_903643065.1 Sphingomonas bacterium
CTGGCGCCCGCCGCCGCCGCGCCGGCGATCGCGCCGGCCTGGGCGGTGAACATGGCCGCGTCGCACCTGCGCTTCCAGAGCAGCGTTGGCGGCGCGACGTTCACCGGCGCGTTCGCGCGCTGGCACGCCGATATCCGCTTCGATCCCAAGAACCTTCCCGGCTCGTCCGTGCTGGTGCGGGTCGACATGGCGTCGGCCAAGACCGGCAGCAGCGACCGCGACGAGGCGCTGCCCGGCGCCGACTGGTTCTCGATCGGCAAGTTCGCGCAGGCGAGCTACGCGGCGAAGAGCTTCAAGGATCTGGGTGGGGGCCGTTACCAGGCGCTCGGCACGCTGACGATGCGCGGCGTCGCGCGCCCGCTGGCACTGCCGTTCACCTTGCGGATCCAGGGCGACCAGGCGCGCATGACCGGCACGGCGATGATCGACCGGCACGTCTTCGGCGTCGGCCAGGGCCAGTTCGCCACCGCCGACACCGTGCCCTTCAACGTCCAGCTCGCGATCGACCTCGCGGCCAAGCGCGGCTGAGCCGGTGAGCGCCGCCGCCATCACCGACGCCTCCGGCCATGGGCGGCGTTACTCGCTGGGCGCCATCGGCTTCCACTGGCTGATCGCCGCGCTGATCATATACAACATCTATCTCGGCCTGCGCATGGACCGGATCACCGGGATGGACCGGTTCACGCTGTTTCAGCTGCACAAGTCGATCGGGATTACCGTGCTCGCGCTCAGCGTGCTGCGGCTCGGCTGGCGGCTGGCGCACCGGCCGCCCGCCTATCCGTCGACGATGAAACGGTGGGAGCGCGCCGCCGCCACCACGACGCATTGGACCTTCTATGGGCTGATGCTGGTCATGCCGCTGACCGGCTGGGTGATCGTGTCCGCCAGCCCCCTCAACCTGCCGACCCTGCTCTACAAGCTGATCCCGCTGCCCCATCTCGGCATCGTGCATGATCAGGCGATGCCCGTCCGGATGGCGATCGGGGACAAGGTGGCCACCACGCACATGCTGCTCGCCTATCTGTTCGGCGCCCTGATCCTGCTGCACGTCGCCGCGGCGCTCAAGCATCAGTTCGTCCAGCGCGACGGCGTGCTCTGGCGGATCGTGCCCGGTCGACCCGCGCGGATCGCCGCCTAAGCCAGGCGCGCGCTCGCTCGCGGTGATCCGCTCGCGCCGGAAATGGCCGGTTGCGATGTACGGAGTGATATCTACCGGCGCTATTCGCCATCTCCCGCGATCAAACTCCCCTCCGCTATTCAAGGCGGCAGTCGGTTCGGTCGCCCAAAGAGGCCCTTGTTGAAGAGGGCCCTGGGTTTGGAGAGGGGATTAGAATGCGTAAGTTGTTGCTTGCTGGTACCGCGATGGCCCTGGCGTTGGTTCCGGGGATGGCGCTGGCGCAGGATGCGGGCGCGCAGCAGCCCGTCGGCGCCGGCAACGTCCCCGCGGCTCAGGACTCGACCGGGCAGCCTCCGGTCGCCGCTGGCAATGCGGTCCCGTCGCAGCAGGCCTCGGGCATCCAGGACGGTTCGGCCACCGCCGATGCCACCGCGCAGACGCAGGCCTCGACCGGCATCCAGGACATCATCGTCACCGCGCAGCGCCGCGAGGAAAGCTCGCAAAAGGCGGCGATCGCGATCAGCGTGGTCGGTGGCGCCGGCCTCATCGGCGCGGGCATCGCGCAGCCGGAGCGGCTCAACCAGCTGGTGCCGGCGCTGACGATCGCCAATGTCGGACCGTCGGCGACGTCGTTCATCCGCGGCGTCGGCAACTTCTCGGTCTCGGTCACCAGCGATCCGGCCGTCGCGTTCAACTATGACGGCGTCTATATCGGCCGTTTGACTGCCACCTCGACCACCTTCTTCGATATCGACCGCGTCGAGGTGCTGAAGGGGCCGCAGGGCACGCTGTACGGCCGCAACGCGACGGCGGGCGCGATCAACGTCTTGCCCACCCAGCCCAAGATCGGCGAGCTGAGCGGCTATGGCACGATCTCCTACGGCAATTATCATGCGCTGGTCGGCGAAGCCGCGGTCAATCTGCCGATCGGCGACAACGGCGCGGTGCGGATCTCCGGCGTAATCAACGATCGCCACGGTTACGAGAGCGACGGCACGTCGGACGACAAGTCCGAGGGGCTGCGGCTGCAGGTGAAGGCGAAGCTGACCCCGGCGCTGACCGCGCGGCTGTCGTTCGACTATTCGCATCTGGGCGGCGCCGGGGCGGGCGCCAGCTACCTCAACACCTATGTCTGCGGGGCGGCGACGCCGACCACGCCGGGCCGCACGCCGCATTGCATCGTGACGCCCACCAACATCCCGCGCTCGGACGGCATCCTGTCGGCGCGGTCGCAGGCGTTCGAGACGTCACGCAACAGCGCCATCGCGGGCCGCAAATACGATCCGTTCCCCAGCCTGTATCAGGACAGCTCGTTCTACGGCTCGAACGCCGATATCGAGTATGACACGGGCGTCGGCACGCTCACGGTGATCCCGGCGGTCCGGTTCGATCACGTCGTCAACCGCAACGCGGGCGGCGGCTTCCCGATCGCCAACAACCAGAAGGACATCCAGTACAGCGTCGAGACGCGCTTCGCCGGCAAGGTCAACCTGTTCGACTATACGCTGGGCTTCTTCTACTACAACGAGGACGCCAAGCTCCAGGCGGGCACGGTGGCCAGCGCCACCAGCGAGAACTTCCAGGACCCGACGCAGGTCAAGACCGAGTCGTACGCGCCCTTCCTGCGCCTGACCGCCAATCTCACGAACCGGCTGCGCCTCGTCGGCGGCATCCGCTACACGCACGATCACAAGGACTTCCTCGCGCACGGCATCACCATCGCGGAGACGTGCAACGCGGGCTTCACCTGCCCGACCGCGATCCTGCCGCCGGCGATCACCTCGTTCTACGCGCTCCCCTTCGCCGTACCCGCCAACCAGAGCGCGACGCCCTCCATCCCGGTCCGCATCGCCGGGCCGACGCCGAACACCACGATCGCGCGCACCGACATCTTCTTCAACAACAAGCTCAGCAACGGGCACGCCACCTATCGCGGCGCGGTCGAGTTCGATCTGGCGCCGGCGTCGCTGCTCTATGCCAGCTACGAGACCGGCTTCCGCTCGGGCGGCTTCAACAACGCGGTGGGGCTGGAGACCTTCCAGCCGGAATATCTGGACGCGTTCACGGTCGGGTCGAAGAACCGCTTCTTCGACAACCGGGTCCAGCTCAACGTCGAGGCGTTCTACTGGAACTACAAGAACGAGCAGATCGCCCATGCGGCGGTCGACGCGCTGAACCGTCCCGGCAGCTACACGCAGAACATCGGCAAGTCCAAGATCAAGGGCGTCGAGGCCGAAGGCCGCGTGCTGGTGACGAAGACGACCGAGCTGACCGCCGACGTGCAGTATCTGGATGCCAAGGACAAGAGCTTCACCTATTCGACGCTCGGCTATCCTTATACGAACTGCGCGGTGTCGCCGTCGACGCTGCCGCCGCTGTTCGGTCTGGTCCCGTTCTTCAACGTGAACTGCGCCGGCCAGCGATCGTACAACGCGCCGAAATGGTCGGTGAACCTGGGCGGCTCGCAGACGGTGCCGCTTGGCGACTATAAGATCGTGTTCGGGGTCGACACGGCATACAAGACGAAGCGCTACACCTATTTCGACTACGCGACCGAACAGTTGCAGCCGTCGAGCTGGACCACGAATGCACAGGTCTCGTTCGGGCCCAAGGACGGCCATTTCTCGGTGCAGGGTTTCGTGCGCAACATCGAGAATGATCGCCTGCTGACGGCGCCGGTGGCGTTCGGCGGGGTGTTGACCTCGTTCACCACGCCGCCGCGCACCTATGGCGCCCGTCTGTCCGTCAAGTTCTGACGGTGACGTCGGTCGGGGCAGGCGGTCTCGACCGACGGACCTTGGCGGGTTCGCGCTGGATTTGCTATCCGAACAGGCCGACGCGACGTGTCGGTGGTTTCCGGAGACCGTGATGATCCTCGTCAACGCCGCCAATGGCCAGCAGGGCCGGCTGCTCGTGCCCAAGCTGTTGCAGCAGGGCCGGCAGCTTCGCGCCTGCGTCCGGTCCGAGCAATCCGCGGCGGCGCTGCGCGCGGCCGGCGTGACCGATGTCGTCGTCGGCGACATCGCCCAGCCCGAGGTGATCGCGCGGGCGATCGAGGGCGTCGACACGGTCTATCATGTCTGCCCGGGCATCGATCCGCGCGAGCGCGCGATGGGATTGGCCTGGATCGACGCGGCCAGGGCGGCGGGCGTCGGGCATTTCGTGTTCAGTTCGGTGCTCCACGCGATTCTCACCGATCTGGTGCAGCACGAGATCAAGCGCGACATCGAGGAGTATCTGATCTCGTCGGGGCTGGAATACACGATCCTCCAGCCCACCATCTACATGGCCCCGCGCCGCTTCACGCGCATCTTCGAAACGGGCGTGCTGCGGGCGGGCTGGTCGCTCGACCGTCATCAATCGCTGGTCGACATCGGCGACGTGACCGATGTCGCTGCGATGGTGCTGGTCGAGGGCGATCGCCACGCGGGCGCGACCTATGAGCTGGTCGGCGCGGGCCGCTACACCGCGCACGACATGGGCGCGATCATCGCCAAGGTGTTCGGCAAGCCGATCCGCGTCGAGCAGATCGGGCCCGACGCGTATCTGAAGGGCCTGTTCGGCGACCAGGATCTCAGCACCATGCCGCACGAGGCGGCCGTCGGCCGATCGCTCACCGACCGCTACAGCAGCCACGACTTCACCGGCAATCCCAACGTGCTCACCTGGCTGCTCGGCCGGCCGCCGACCAGTTTCGAGCAGTTCGTCGTCGCCCATCACGCCGCCATGACGGCGGCGTCACTAAGCTGAGCGAGTGCCGTCATGCGACCGATCGGATGTTTCCTTTCCTGCGCGGCGATCGTGGCCGTCACCGCATCGCCAATCTTCACCTCCTGTCCGGGAACAAGCCGATGACCGATCCCGCCGCCTCCCTGTCGCCGCGCGTCCCCGCGCTCGCGGCGCTGCTGTTCTTCATCCCGGTGGTGGTGTCGTTCGCGGTCGCGCCCGGCATGTGGTGGATCAACTATCCAGGTATCCTGTTCCACCTGGCGATCTTCCTGCTGGTCTCGAAGCTGGACGCACCGGAGTGGGCGAGGGCGGCGGGCTATGGCTGGATCCTGCTCGACGTGACGACCGGCGTCATGACAATGGGCAACGTCGCGCACAACATCGCCTATTTCGAGCGTTACGGTGGCCATATCTTCGCCGGCATCTGGTTCGTCACCGTGTCGTTGCCCGGCTCGCGCGCGGTCAGGATCACCGGCGTGCTCGCGGGCGCGCTCCTGTTTTCCTACAGTTTCGTCACCCGCTTCGTGCCCGCGGTGGCGCTGAGCGCGACCTCGCCGCTCATCCTGATCTGGCTCGGGCTCGTCGCCTGGCAGAATGGCGTGCGTCGGGTAACGGCGTCACGGTCGACGGCGGCGCTGGGCGCCACCCAGGCCCCGGCCCTTGCGGGAGATCGTCTGTGAAGCTCGTCCTGGCGTCGCTCCTGCTCGCCCCGCTGTCACCCGTCGTCGCGCAACAGGCGGCGCCTGCCGCAGGGCCGGTCACCTATGGTCCGGGTCACAAGCTGTGCAGCGACTGGTCGGCCGCCGAGACCAAGGCCGATCCGTCGGAATATATGGCCAACCGGTTCTTCGTGGCGGGCGTGATGTCGGCCTATAACATCTATGTGTCGCCGCCCGGTTTCGACATCGGTCGAGGCCTGACGCCCGACGACATGAAGAGCTTCATGCATGGCGAGTGCGCCGCGCATCCGGCCGAGACGATCGCGACCGCCGCGACCGCGTTCGTGGCGATGATGAAGGCGCGGCAGGGCAAATAGGGCGCGACCACCCGGCGCGAGCGGCTCGCGCCGGGTCGTCGGGTCAGGAGGTCGCCGGGTCAGGCGGTCATCTTGATCGAGATGCCCTTGATGTGCATGAATTTGAGCAGGCCCTCGACGCCGAAATCCTTGCCGAAGCCGGATTTCTTGTAGCCACCCACCGGCGCGATGATGTCGTTGACGCCGAACTGGTTGACCCAGACCGATCCGGCCTTGATCGCCTTGCTCGCCCGCATCGCCGTCGCCAGATCGCGCGTGTAGAGCGCGGCGCCGAGCCCGTAATCGCAATGCTCGGCCAGCTCCAGCGCCTCGTCCAGGCCCTCGAACGGCTGGATGGCGAGCACCGGGCCGAACACTTCCTGCTCGATGATCGGATTGTCCACGGCCAGCTTGTCGACCAGCGTGGGCTCGAAATAATAGCCGTCGCGATCGGCGATCGCGGCGCCGCCGGTCAGGATCTCGGCGCCGGCGTCGACGCCCTTGCCCAGAATGTTCGTGATCCGGTCGCGCTGCTTCAACGACAGGATCGGCGCCAGCGTCGTCCGCTTCGACCAGGTCGGCCCCGCGACCGTGCCGCCGACGCGCTGGCCGACCTTCTCGATCATCTCGTCCGCGACGCCGCGCGCGACCACCAGCCTCGTCCCGGCATAGCAGATCTGGCCGGCGTTGCGCACCACCGAGCTGGCGATGATGCCCGCCGCCGCGTCCAGATCGGCGTCGGCGAACACGATCTGCGGCCCCTTGCCGCCCATTTCCAGCGAGACCGGCTTGGGCCCCGACAGCGCGGCGTCGGCCATCACCTGCCGGCCCGTCGCGGTCGAGCCGGTGAAGGCGACATAGTCGACCTGCGGATGGGTGACGAGGGCATGACCCGTCTCGGGGCCGGTGCCGACCAAGACGGCGAGCTGGTCGGCGGGCAGGCCGGCCTCGATCGCCAGCTGCGCGACCCGCTTCATCGAATAAGAGGTGAACTCGGACGGCTTGAGCAGTACCGCGTTGCCCGCCGCCAGCGCCGGCGCGATCTTCGTCGTCGCGAGCAGCATCGGCACGTTCCACGGCGAGATGCAGGCGACGACGCCATAGGGCTCGCGCACGCCCAAGCTCCAGACATCGGCAGCCGACGCGTAGACCTCGCCCTCGATCTTGTCGATCAACTCGCCATAATAGCGGATGATCGCGACCGTCACCGGGATGTCGCGGGTGGCGACCTCCGTCGCGAGGCGCGTCGACACCAGCGATTCCAGCTCGACCAACTCGTCGGCATGCGCCGCGACCAGATCGGCCCAGCGGCGGAACACCTGCGCGCGCTGCCGCGGCGGCGCGTCGGCCCAGGCGCCCGATGCATGCGCGCGG
>NZ_CAHJWX010000085.1 GCF_903643065.1 Sphingomonas bacterium
CGGCCCCGGCGAGCGCGAGCAGCGCGACGACCAGCGCCCAGCCGCGCCGGGTGAGGCGCCGCAGCGCGGTCATGTCGCTCCCCCTCCCGCTTGCGGGAGGGGGCCGGGGGGTGGGCTCACCCTCACCACAGGTGTAGGCGGACAAGAGGTTTTGCATAATCGGACAAGAGGTTTTGCATAACTCACGTCCGCCGCAATAGTCAGATTTCCACCCACACGCCTAGCGCTTCCACGTCGCGGACTTGGCCGGCGAGGCTGCGAGTGCCGGCGGCGTCGGTGAGGGCGACGGTCTGATCGTCCACGACGTAGGCGGGGCGCCCGATGGCCGAGCGGTCGATCCGGTCGGCGCCGGCCGAGTTGGCGAACTGGAACACGCCGCGTCGCGTGCGGACGGTGTCGCCGCCGTCGATCGCCGGCGAGGCGCCGCGTTCCGCCACGCCGACCGTGACGAGGCCGGGGGCGGAACGGCCGGGCACGGCCCATCCGCCGCCCAAGCACACGAGCGCGCCGATGTAGATGACCGCCCCGCCCTTGACCGGATGCTCTTCGATGTCAGGCCGCTCCCGACGCGGAGTGTTCGGAGCTTTCGTCAAAAGGTCATTTCCTATTACTACCAACATAGCCGACCTCATAGAGATCGTAGAGATCGTAGCCGGGCGACTGAGCGGCGGCGGCCTGCGCGGTCGCTATCCGCGTTAGGAGCGCGTTCGCTTCCTTCATCCTGCTGATCAGCTCCGCGTTCTGGTCATTGTTCTCGTCCAGCGCCGCATTCGTGGTCGCCAGCGCCGGGTCGCTCTTCGCCTGCGCGGCGGTGATCTGCGCGTTCGCCTTGGCGATGGCAGCGCGCGCCTCGTCCAGCGTCGCGTCGCGCGCGGTCGCGTAGCCGCCGGTCGTGCCGTACGCATCCTTCGCCGCCGCCAGCCGCTGCTGCTCCAGCGTCGCCAGCTTGTCGCCGGCGCCGTCGACGCCGGCGTCGAGGTCCGCCTTCGCCTTCTCGATCGAGCCGGCGAGCGCCTGGAGCTTGTCGATCGCCGAGCCTTCAAACAGCGAGCCCGACGTCATCTCCTCGACCAGACTCTGGAGCGACCCGACCTGCTGTTTCAGGAGGGCGTCGGCGATCTTGGCCCTGTCCTCGGCGTTCTTCTTCTCGATCGCGACCACGTCGAACCCGTATTGCGTCGCGATGCGCAGCCGATCCTTCGCCTGCGCCTCATAGTCGCTAAACTGTTTCGCGATGGTCGAGCCGAGCCCGCCGACCAGCTGCTCGACCTGCTGGACCTTGAGCGCTTCCTTGAGCCCCGCGTTGAGGTCGGTAGACGATTGCAGCGCCCGCTGAACCGCCGTTGAGAGGCCGCTGATCGCCCCCTGGGCGATCTCCTGCTGGAGCGCGTACGCCTCCGCCGCGCCCTCATCCTGGCCGAAGCCGATGTCGCCCGAGCCCTTGACCCCGATCTTACCGCCGACCGCGTTCACGTGGTACTTCCCGTTCTTCGTCCCGATCGTGATGCGGCTGGTCGCGGCGACGCCGCCGCCGAGTTGATCGGCGATCTGCTGGAGCGAGCCGGCGACGACTCCGGCTAGGCTGTTGGCTTGCGACGCGAGCTGCGCGTTGGACCCGGTGCTGGCGGTCCCGGCGAACTGGCCATTGACCGCGCCGATCGCGGCCGAGCTGGTCGTGGTCGAGTGGAACAGCTTCGTCACCAGCCCGCCGACGATCGACAGCACCGGCGTCACCGCCGCGCCGAACGGGCCCAGCGCCGATGTGACGCCCTTGATCGAGCCCAGGATGCCGCCGATCGCGCCACCGAGCTGCGCGCCGCCCTTGGAGAGGTCGACGCCGATCGACTTGCCGAGCCCGGCCACGATCGAGCCGGTCGCCGCGCCCTCCAGTCCCTTGCCGGCATAGATGCCGACGTTGCGGCCGATCTCGCGCGCATGCTCCGGGTTGGTGAAGATGCTCCCGATCTGCGCCGCGACGCCGCCGAGCGCCTTCTGGAACAGTGCGGTGGGGTCGTGGAGCCGATTGCCGACCACGGCGACCTCGGCGGATGCGGGATTGGCGAGGCTGCCACCGGAAGCGATGCCGTTAATCGCATGACCGGCCCCGTCGATCGGGATGCCATCGGCGCCGAAATAGGCAGGCTTCGGCGCGCCTGCGCCGTCGCTCGCCGCGCGCGCCACGCTGTCCAGCGCGGTGGCGGTGGCGCGCGCCGAGACGGTGACGAGATCGACCGCCTTCGCCATCCGATCGGCCGCGTCCTTGACCGGCGACACGCCGTTGAGCTGGTCCTGGAGGTCGCGGAACACGCCATCGAACATCTTGTCGAACAGCTGCTGCCCCTTGAGCGTCTGGAACGCGTCGAGCAGTTTTCCCGGCTCCTTCACCAGCTGGCCAAGGTCGCCGCAAACCCATGCCTGGGTCGCATCGTCCACGATGCCCCTGATGCTCCCGAGCGCGGTGAGGAACGGCTGGAGGTGGGCGCGGTTGACATCGATCTGCTGCTGCTCGGCGCGCAGCGCCTCGACGGTGCCGACCACCGCCGCGCGATGCGCCTCGTCCAGCGTGCCCCGCTGCTGCTCGATGCCGTAGATCGCCTGCTGCGCCTGCGCCTGGTCGGTGAGGCCGGCGGCGGTGAGCTGCGCGATCTGAAACGCGTGTTCCTGCCCCTTGACGTAGTCATCGAACGGCTTGTTCAGCCCGTCCTGAACCGCGACCTTCGCCGCCTTCGCATCGGCGATCAGCCCCGCGAAGCCGGGCGGCTTGCGCTGGGACAGGTCCTTCATGATCTCGTCCAGGCGCGCGACCTGGTCGTTGACCTGGCGGACGACGGGCGGGGTGCCGTCGAACTGAGACGCGATCCGCGCGATCGTGTCGCCGGTCTGGTCGCCGTAGCGATCGAGCTGATAGGCACGGTTGGCGAGCGTCGCGGCGGTCGGGCCGTGCTTCCGGTCCTTCTTCTCGGCGTCCTTTTCCGCGTCCACCGCCGCCTTGCGGCGACGCTCGATCGCGGTTTCGGTCGCATCCAGGCTTTTGGCGAGCGTGTCATTGCCGGCGGCGGCGCGGATGGCGCCGTCGCGCAGCCGGTCATACTGGTCGTTCAGCCGCTTGACCGGGTCGACCGCCTCGGCCGCGACCGTGCCGGCGCGCTGGATGTACAGGTTGCGCTGCGCCTGCGCGATGCCGGCGATCGAGCCGTCCTCGGCGGCGATCTGCCCTTTCAGGCGACCGACCGCGACATCGCCTTGCCCTTGGATGTAGCCCGCCGTCCCTGCGACGCCACCGATGCCGGGCTGATTGTTCGCAGAACGATCGGCGAGGGCCCTCGCCAGCGCGGCCTTGGACGCCTCGCGCGTCGCCAGCGCTTCCTTGAGGCGCGCGTCCGCCAGCTGTAACGCGATGCCGACCGTGAGGCTGTCGCCCTTGCGCGCGGCGTCCTGCGCGGCGTTATAGTCGTCCAGTGCCTTCTTGGCGGCTTCGGTGGCGAAGGCTTGCTTGCCGAGCGCGTCCTCCAGCTTCATCAACTTCTCGGCGAGCTTGTCCGCACCATCCCCGGTGTCGATCAGGCGCCCGGCCAAGGAGCCGAGCACGCCAAGGCCGGCGCTGAGCAGCAGGCCCCAAGGCCCGCCCATGAACGCGCCGAAGCTACCCAGCGCGCCCCCTGACAGCGCCGCCGCCTCGCCGAGCCGCCCGATCTGCTCGCCCAGGATCATCGTGATCGGCAGCCCGGCGACAAAGCTGTCCGTGCTCGACCGGACGACGTGCTGGAGGATGGCGCCCGACGCGCCCATCTTGCCGTGTGCTTCGGCGACGCGATTGCCCGCGTCCGCGTCGTCATTATGAGCCTTCTTCGCCCGCGTGCTCTCCGCCGCGACCTCGCGCTCGACGGCGGCGAGGGTGGTCCCGCTGATCGCCGCCTTCTCCTCGCTAACGGCGACCCTGTCGGTCGCGGCCCCGAGCGCCGTCGAGCTGACCGCCGTCGTCCTGTTCGCCGCGTCTACCTTGCCGAGCGCGTCGGCGGCCTGGCCGGCGGCGGCGACCGCGCCGGTTGCATCGCCGGCGATCAGGAGCGAGGTTTTGAGTGCCATGTCTAGTCAGCGCCGCGATCGTCGCCGATCACCTCTTCCAAATGGTCGTCCACGATCTCGATGATCGTGCGCTCGTCATCGCGAGAAAGGCCAAGGAACGGCCGCGCCGGTATGTCGCCCCATGGCAACGGCGTGCGGCGCTTGCTCCGACCGAACGCGCCTTGCTGCGCGCCGAATTGCATGACGGCCGAGTAGATCAGGGACGAACCGATCTCGACGCCGTCACTGGCAGCGGTGGCGGTGATCTCGCGGCCGAGCCGGCCGGACGGGCCGATCAGCGGGCTGGGCCGGTTGCCGTCGCCGCGACGGAGATACTGCGCTAGCGTGACCGGCGACTTCTGGCGCCAGCGCGTGCCGTCCGGCGCCTCGCCCTTGGGGAACCGCTCCCTGGTCGCCTTGACCATGTAGCTCCCGATATCCTCATAGACGGGCTGGAGGTCGCTCAGCTCGGCGCGCGGCTTGTCCAGCGCGGCGAAGACGGCATCGGCGTTGAAGGTGACGCGCATCATGACGGCGCGCCCCGCGCCGTGATCCGGGCGAACAGCTTGTTCACGCCCGTCTCCGTCATGCCGAGCTTGACCGCGATCTGCGCGTTGCTGGCGCCCTGGCTGCGGAGGCGCACGGCGCGCTGCTCACGGGCGAGCGGCACCCGGATGGTGTGGAGCGCGAACCGGGCGGCGAGCGTGGCGGCGGCGTCCGCGCCGATCGCACGGACGATGTCGTGATCGGCGGATATCCGCTCGGGGACATAGAGCCGCGTCCCGCCGAACGCGGCGGCGAGCGCGATCAGCCCGTCCTCGCCGATCGTCGCGGCGATCTCGCCACCGTGCTCGGCGGCTTCAAGGCGCTGGAAGATCGCCTGGACGCCCTCCCTCGTCACGCCGAGCGCGCGAGCAATGTCCGCGTTGGTCGCGCCGCCGGCGCGATAGACACGGGCGCGCAGCTCGCGCGCGACGGGCACCTTGATCCGATCGGGCGCGAAGCGGCGGACGAGGAAATCGGCCAGCTCGGCGCCGATCGCCTGGACGATCTCGTGATCGGCCTTGATGGCGAGCGGGATGTAGAGCCGGGTGCCGCCGAACGCCTCGGCGAGGCGCAGCAAGCCGTGCTCGCCGATGGTCTCCAGCAGCTCGGCGTTCAGCGACATTGGCTGACCTCCGCCAGCGCGGCGTCCAGGCCGCCCGCGAGATCGAGGCCGCGCAGGATCGCGAGCGGGACAGGCCGCTCTTGCCGGTCGCGCGCGCCGACGAAACAGCTCAGCAGGTCATCGTCGGGCGCCGGCTGGTCGGGGTCACGCGGCCGGACCGCGACCGCGTCGACGCGCCAGCGGCGCACGCCATTCGCCCCGCCGCCCATGAACGGCTTTTCCGGGTAGAGCGTCAGGGCGTCGCCGGACGGCATGGGCTAGTCCAGCCCTTCCTGGTCGGCGATCATGCGGGCGGCTTCGGAGTAGCCGATCACGATGCCGTCGCGCGCTTTCGCGGCCTGGAGCGCCTTGGCCTTGCCGACCATTTTGGTCGCCGACATCATCGCGACATCCTTGCCGGTGTGCCGTTTCACCAGCTCGGCCACCTTGGCGAGGACCATGCGGTCATCGGCGCTGGTCTGGAGATCGAGCATCGTGATCAGCTGCGCGCGTAGATTATCCATGGTCCTGTCCTGTGCATGAAGGGTCGTGAGGCCGGTGAGGTTGGGGGTGTTGACGAGGGAGGCGCGCAGCAGCGCCGTCACCGCGTTGCTCTTGTCATGCGCGATCACGGGGGAGACGCCGCGATAGGCGCGCCATGGCTGGGTGCGGGACGCTTCGCTCGTCCACTCGACGCGGCCCCATAAGCCGTCCTGCCTCGCCTCCAGCTGGACGATCCAGCCGCGGGCCGGCGCCGGGAGCCCTTGGGGCGCGGCCAAGTCGGTGGAGTGCGACTCGTCCAGCACCAGCTTGCCGCCGGCCATGGAGGTCGCGATCAGCGCGCTCATGTCGGCGACCCGGTAGGGACCGCGATTGTCGACGGTCCTGATCTCGCCGGCCGGAAGCAGGTGAAGCCATTCGGGCGGGGCGGACGGGTCGACGCCGAGCGCCACGGCCGCGCAGAGCGCGATGGCGTTCATGGCCGGGCGGGCGCCGGCGTGTCGCCCATCCCGCGCTCGTTATCGATGCGCAGCTCGTCCAAGAGCTTATTCAGATCGTCGCGCCGATGGTCGGCATCCGCGATGGCATTGGGTCGAATGTTCCGGATGCGCTGCTCGCTTTTCGCCTGGAGCAGCCGCATGCGCTCCTGGACAATCTTGGAGCGCAGCTCCAGCCGTTCGGTCATAGCGGCGTGGACGGCGTCGCTGGCCTCGCGCAGCTCCCGCTTGGCGACCTCGGGCGAGGCCGCGCGGACGGTGTCGGGGAACAGGCGCGCCACGGTCGCCGGGAGCCGGGCGGCGATATGCTCGCGCATGAAGTAGATCGCCGCGTCGGCGCCGAGAATGGCAGCGGCGCCGTCCTCGGTGGGGCGGGTCACGAAACCGGCGAGATCGGCCTCGAACCGGCGGGCGACCTGCTCCAGCCCCGCGCGCATCGCGTCGCATACCCGATCGGTTTGCGGCGCTCGGGCTAGCAGCTGCGCCCGCCGGGCGCGGGCGTCCTGGACGCGGCGGTTCGCCGCCGCCAGCTGCTCCGTCAGCGCATTGGCGATGGTGTGGGGGTCGAAGTTGGCGCCAGTCTCAGTGGCCTCCGAAGGCACGGTCGAGGCGAAGCCGGATTGACTATCCCGCCATGCACCGCCCTGATTATCGATCACCGCCATTCGCCTGCTCCCGTCCAGGTACGCGCCGCCAGCGTCTCGACAGGCCTGGACTGAGCCTTTGCCGGATGACCGGCCGCCAACGGCGCGCCTCATCATCATGGCCGCGACGGCGGGCGGCGCCGACCTGACGCCTGTCAGGATCAATCGAACAGGGAGGGTTGCGCCGTGTCGTCGTCGCTCAGCAGGCGATAGACGTGACGCTCGGAGAAGTCGGTTTCACGCGCGATCTGCGCGATCGTCAATGCCCCCCGGCGACGTAGCTCGCGAACGCGGTCGCGGCGCTCGGCCTGCTTGGGGACGGCGAGCGTGGCGCCGCCGGCAAAGGCGGCGAGCTGGTCGGCGGCGGCGCGGCCGAGC
>NZ_CAHJWX010000086.1 GCF_903643065.1 Sphingomonas bacterium
CGCCGCCACCGACGCGCAACTACGCACCGCCGGCCTGTCGCGGCAAAAGGCCGGCTATGCCCGCAGCCTCGCCGACGAGGTCGCGAGCGGCCGTCTGCCGCTGGCCGTGTTGCCGGCCGACGACGAGGCGGCGATCGCTGCGCTCACCCGGGTCAAGGGCATCGGCCGCTGGTCGGCGGAGATCTACCTGCTCTTCGCGGAGGGCCGGCCGGATATCTGGCCCGCCGGCGACCTGGCGGTGCAGATCGAGGTCGGGCGCCTGCTGGGCCATCCCGACCGTCCGAGCGAACGCCGCACGCGCGAGCTGGCCGACGCCTGGCGCCCCCATCGCGGCGCGGCGGCGATCTTTGCCTGGCATCATTATAACAGCGACATGGCGGTGATCTGAAAAGCCTGTCCTATCGCGCCGCATCTGTGCGACCACGATTCGCGATGGCATCCCCGCCCCCCTCGCTCGCCGACAGCTTCCGCACGGTCGCGGTGCCGACGGGCGCGGGCTGGCGGCGGTGGTTCGCGTTCGCCGGGCCGGGCTTCCTGGTCGCGGTCGGGTATATGGACCCGGGCAATTGGGCGACCGACATCGCCGGCGGCTCGGCGTTCGGCTATGCGCTGCTGTCGGTCGTGCTGCTGTCCAACCTGATGGCGATCGTGTTGCAGGCGCTGTGCGTCCGGCTCGGCATCGCCTCGGGGATGGACCTCGCCCAGGCCTGCCGCGCGCGCTACTCGCGGGGCACGGCGATCGGCTTGTGGCTGCTGGCGGAGGTGGCGATCGTCGCCTGCGACCTGGCGGAGGTGCTGGGCACCGCGATCGCGCTCCAGCTCCTGTTCGGCCTGCCGCTGGTCTGGGGCGTGGCGATCACCGCGCTGGACGTGTTCGTGATCCTGGGATTGCAGCGGTTCGGCTTCCGCAAGCTGGAGCTGTTCGTCGTCGCCTTGCTCGTGCTGATCGCCGGCTGCTTCGTGTTCGAGGTGGCGCAGGCGCGGCCGGCGGTCGGCGCGATGCTGGCGGGGCTGTTGCCCACGGCCGACCTCGTCACCGATCCGGCGCGGCTGTACCTCGCGATCGGCATCCTCGGCGCGACCGTGATGCCGCATAATCTGTATCTCCATTCCTCCATCGTCCAGACCCGCGCCTTCACCGACCAGCGCGAGGCGGTGAGATGGGCCACGATCGACTCCACGGTCGCGCTGGGCCTCGCCTTCTTCATCAACGCCGCGATCCTGATCGTCGCCGCCGCCACCTTCCATGTCGGCGGACGGCATGACGTGGCGGAGATCGGCGACGCCTATCACCTGCTGTCGCCGATGCTCGGCGTCGGCGCGGCGAGCGCGGTGTTCGCGGTGGCGCTGCTCGCCTCGGGCCAGAACTCGACGGTGACGGGAACGCTGGCGGGCCAGATCGTCATGGAGGGATTCCTCCACCTGCGCCTGCCGGTCTGGGCGCGGCGGCTGGTGACGCGGCTGCTCGCGATCGTGCCCGCCGCGCTCGTGGTCGTCGCCACCGGCGACGCGGGCGCGACGCGGCTGCTGGTGCTGAGCCAGGTGGTGTTGAGCCTGCAACTGCCCTTCGCCGTCGTGCCGCTGGTCCGCTTCACCGGCGACCGCGCGTTGATGGGCGCGCACGTCAGCCCGCGCTGGCTGCACGGCCTCGCCTGGACGATCGCGGGGCTGATCATCGTGCTCAACCTGTCGCTGCTGTGGAGCATGGTGTGAACGCCACGGCGGTCGCGCCGGCGGGGTCGGGTCGGTGAGGGCGCTGGTGGTCCGGGCGTTGTCGGACGACCTGTCCGGCGTCGGCCTGGTCGAAGTCCCCGCGCCGCGCCGGTATCCCGGCCAGCTGCTGGTCCGGGTCCGTGCGGCGGCGCTCAACCATCCGGACCTGTTGATGACGCGCGGGACGTACCAGCTCCAGCCGCCGCTTCCCTTCGCGCTGGGCATGGAGATGGCGGGGCAGGTGCTGGAGGCGGACCCCGACAGCGGCTTCGCACGCGGCGACCGGGTCGTGGCCGGGACGCGGACGGGCAGCTTCGCCGATCTGGTGGTGGTGGACGCGAGCGCGGCGCGGCGATTGCCGGACGGCATCGACTGGGCACGCGGGGCGGCGATCGGCGTCGCCTACCTCACCGCCCATGTCGCGCTGGTGGCGCTGGGTGGCTTGAAGCCGCGGGACTGGGTGCTCGTCCATGGCGCCACGGGGGGCGTCGGGCTGGCCGCCGCCGACCTGGCGCAGGCGCTCGGCGCGCGGGTCATCGCCACGTCGCGCTCGCCGCTCAAGCTCGGCATCGTCGCCAGCGATCTGCCGCTGCACGGGCGGCTGCCGGCCGACGATTTCCGGGGGGCGGTGACGACGCTGACCAATGGCGGCGCCGACCTCGTCTTCGACCCCGTGGGCGGCGATGTCTTCGATCAGTCGACCCGCTGCATCGCCCATGGGGGGCGCCTCCTGGTCGTCGGCTTCGCCTCCGGGCGGATCGCGTCGCTGCCGACCAACGTCGCGCTGATCAAGGGCTTCTCGGTCATCGGCGTCCGCGCGGGCGAACATGGCCGGCGCAACCCGGCGGCGGGGCGGGCGGCGGCGGACGCGGTCTGGGACCTGGCCGCCCGCGGCCTGATTCGGCCGCGTCTTCACGCGATCCACCCGCTGGACGACTGGCGGCAGGCCTTCGACGACATGGCGGCGGCGCGTCACGTCGGCAAGCTGGTCCTCGAACCATAGGGTGGACGGTGGCGCGACAGGCGGCGCTCACCTCAGGGCGGCCCGAAGCGGGGGCTGTCGTGATCGGTGGCGGAACAGGCCGTGCCGTCGATGCGCGCGGATCAGCGCTGCATCCGCGCCATCGCCGCCGTGCTCATGTTCTGGTGATTGACGTGCGCCATGATCCACAGGCTGCCCACCATCACCAGCCCGACGATCAGCGTGCCAAAGGCCAGGGCCAGGACGTTGTTGGTGTTGTCCGGCCCGGTCGTGACGTGAAGGAAGAAGACCAGATGGACGCCCATCTGGCCGACCGCCAACGCCATCAATGCGACGGGCACGCCCTCGCTCCAGATGCCGCCATAACCGTCCGCGACCGCGAACGAGGCGATCGTCAGCCCCGTCGCGGCGGCGAGCCCGACCAGATAGACGAGGATCGAGCGGCGCGCGGAACGCTCGTTCTTGTCGCCGGGCGCGACGTCCGTATGCTCGGTCATGCGGCGGCTCCCAGCAGATACACGGTGGTGAACAATGCCACCCAGATGATGTCGAGCGCGTGCCAGAACAGCGCGAAGCAGCGCACGCGCCGGACGATATCGTCGCGAAAGCCCTTGGCCCAGACCTGCGCCATCATCGTCAACAGCCACAACAGGCCCAGCATGACATGCAGGCCATGGCAGCCGACCAGCGCGAAGAAGGCGGACAGGAAGGCGGATCGATCCGGCCCGGCGCCCTCACCGATCAGATGCAGGAACTCGTACAGCTCGATACCCAGGAACACCGTGCCCAGCGCGCCCGTGGCCGCCATCGCGACCTGAAACCAGCCCTGCCGATCCTCCTCCAGCGCGACCGTCGCCATGCCGCAGGCGAAGGAGGAGGCGAGCAGCACGCCCGTCTCGGCCGCCACCAGCGGGAACTCGAACAGCTGACGTCCCGACGGGCCACCCGCCGTCTCGCCGTGCAGCACCGCGTAGGACGCGAAAAAACCCGAGAACAGGATGAAGTCGGTGAGCAGGAAAATCCAGAAACCATAGGCGACGACGATCGACTTGGGCGCGGGGCCGCGCTCGCTCATCGGCTGGTCGTCGTGATGGCCGAGCGCGTGCGGATCGGCGGGCGCGGTCGCGGCGGTCATGCCGGCTCCAGCTTCAGCAGCCGGGCCTTGCCGGCGCGGCGCTCATCATCGAGGCGGCGCGCGTCGTCGGCCGTCACCTCTTCCTCCGCGTCGTCGCGCCAGGCAAACACCACGAACGTCGCCCATGCGCCCAGGAAGCCGGCGATCACCGCCCACCAGATATGCCACACCAGCGCGAACCCGAGCAGCGTCGCGAAAAAGGCGCAGACGAAGCCGGTCGGCGATGGCCGGGGCAGATGGAAGGGCTGGTAGTCGGGCCGCTCGCTCAGCTCGCGCTTCTCACGCGCGCGGCCCTTGACCGTCCAATATGCTTCCTCGCCCTCGACATTGGGCAGGACGGCGAAGTTGAAGGGCGGCGGCGGCGACGTGGTCGACCATTCCAGCGTGCGGCCGTCCCACGGGTCGCCCGTGTCATCGACCAGGCTCGCGCGGTCTCGGATCGAGACATAGAGCTGGATCAACAGGCACGCGATGCCGCACGCGATGACCAGCGCGCCGGCGGCGGCGACCCACAGCCAGGGCTGCCACGCGGGCACGTCATAATGCTGCAAGCGCCGCGTCATTCCCATCAGGCCGAGCACGTAGAGCGGCATGAATGCCATGTAGAAGCCGACCGTCCACAGCCAGAAGGCGGCGACGCCCCAGCCCTCTTTCAGCCGGAAGCCGAACGCCTTGGGAAACCAGTATTGATAGCCGGCAAACGCGCCGAACAGCACCGCCGGGATGACGATGTTGTGGAAGTGCGCGATGAGGAACACCGAGTTGTGCAGCTGGAAGTCGGCGGGCGGGATGGCGAGCAGCACGCCGGTCATGCCGCCGATGACGAAGGAGCAGATGAAGCCGATCGCGAACAGCATCGGCGGCGCGAAGCGGATGCGCCCGCCCCACATGGTGAACAGCCAGTTGAACACCTTCACGCCCGTCGGCACCGCGATGATCATGGTCGTGATCCCGAAGAAGCCATTGACGTCGGCGCCCGCCCCCATCGTGAAGAAGTGGTGGAGCCAGACCATGAAGGCGAGCAGGCAGATCGCCATGGTCGCGACCACCATCGAGCGATAGCCGAACAGCGGCTTGCCCGAGAAGGTGGATACCACTTCCGAGAAGATGCCGAACGCGGGGAGGACGAGGATGTACACTTCCGGATGCCCCCACGCCCAGATCAGGTTGACGAACATCATCTGGTTGCCGCCCAGCTCGTTCGTGAAGAAGTGGAAGCCGGCGTAGCGGTCCAGCGTCAGCATGCCGAGCGTGGCGGTGAGGATCGGGAAGGCGGCGACGATCAACAGGCTCATCGCCAGCGACGTCCAGCAGAACATCGGCATGCGCGTGTACGACATGCCCGGGGCGCGGGTCTTGAGGATGGTGGTGACGAAGTTGACGCCGCTGAGCAGCGTGCCGACGCCGCTGATCTGCAACGACCAGAGGTAATAGTCGACACCGACGCCCGGCGAGAAGCGCAGCTCCGACAGCGGCGGGTAGACGATCCAGCCGGTCTTGGCGAACTCGCCGACGATCAGGCTGATGTTGATGAGCAGCGCGCCGGACGCGGTGAGCCAGAAGGACACGTTGTTGAGCGTCGGGAAGGCCACGTCGCGGATGCCGAGCTGGAGCGGCACGGCGAAGTTCATCAGTCCGATCATGAACGGCATGGCGACGAAGAAGATCATCATCGTCCCGTGCGCGGTGAAGATCTGATCATAGTGATCGGGCGGCAGGTAGCCCTGATGCCCCATCGCCACCGCCTGTTGCGCGCGCATCATTAGCGCGTCGATGAAGCCGCGCAGCAGCATGACGAGCGCGAAGATGACGTACATGACGCCGACCCGCTTGTGATCGACGGACGTGATCCACTCGTGCCACAGATACGGCACATGGCCGGCGCGCCAGACCCAGACCAGCACGCCGGCGATCAGCAGGCCGAACACGCCGGCGCCGACCAGCGGGATCGGCTGATCGAAGGGGATCGCGTCCCAGCCCAGGCGGCCGAAGATCATTCCACGCGTCCCGAATGCGCCAGCGGACGGCTGGCGGTGGTGCCGGCATTGGCGACGACCGAGTCGTACAGGCCGGGCTGGACAGCGCCGAAGGTGGCGGGCCGCGCGGTCGCCTCCGTCAGCGCGAGCTTGCGATAGGTGGCGGCGTCGAGCGCGGGGCCCCTGCCCTTCGCGCCGGCCGCCCAGCGCTCGAAGCCGCCGCCCGGCAGCGCGTCGACGGCGAAGGTCATGTCGGCGAAGCCGGCGCCGCTGTAATGCGCGGACCAGCCCCGATAGCGGCCGGGATGATCGGCCTGAAGGTTGAGCTTCGCGTCCATGCCGCTCATGGCGTAGAGCTGGCTGCCGAGCCGCGGCACGGCGAAGCTGTTCATCACGGTCGCCGAGGTGAGCCGCAGCGCGATCGGCCGGCCGGCGGGGACGACGAGATGGTTGATCGTCGCCACGCCCTGATCGGGGTAGATGAACAGCCATTTCCAGTCGAGCGAGACGACCTGCACCGGGATCGCCTTGCCCGGCAGCGGGCGGGCGGGATCGAGCCGGTGACTGCCGATCCAGGCGATGCCGGAGAGGAAGATGACCGCGAGCAGCGGGATCGACCAGACGAGCAGCTCCAACTGGCCTGAATAGCTCCAGTCGGGGCGGTACTTCGCCCGCGTGTTGCCGGCGCGGAACCACCAGGCGAAGGCCAGCGTGAGCACGATGACGGGGACGATGATCGCCAGCATGACGGCGAGCGCGTTGAGCAGCACCGTCCGGTCGCCGGCGGCGACCGGGCCGGCGGGATTGAGCACGCCCGGCTCGCACGCGGCGAGCGGCAACAGCAACAGCAGCGTGAGGACCCGGCGCACCGCGCTTCCCTAACCGGTGTGGCGATGGCCCGCCACCACACAAGTCATGATCCATGCTACGGGCCGCCGATGCCGCCGATGCTCCGCTCCGTCCTGTTCATGCCCGCGTCGAACGAGCGGGCGATCGCCAAAGCGCAGGGCCTGCCGTGCGATGCGGTGATCCTGGACCTGGAGGACGCGGTGGCGCCCGAGCAAAAGGTGGCGGCGCGCGACGCGGCGATGGCCGCGCTGGGTGGCTTCGGGACGCGCATGGCGGCGGTGCGGGTCAACGGAATGGACACCGAATGGAGCGCGGCGGACCTGTGGGCGGCACGCGGCGCGGCGGCGGTCGTGCTGCCCAAGGTGGACGGGCCCGACGACCTGGCGCGGGCGCGCGCGAAACCGAGATAGCCGTCCGCCTGCTCGCCGACGGTGCCCGATGCCATCGCACCCTCGACCTCCGAATCCATCT
>NZ_CAHJWX010000087.1 GCF_903643065.1 Sphingomonas bacterium
CGGGCGCGCCGGCCTCCACCTGCCGCGCCAGCCCCGAGCTGGGCCCGAACGACAGCACCGGCCGCGCATGCCCCCGCGCCGCCCAGGCATCGGCCTCCGCGTTCATCGCCTCGTTGAGGCTCGCGGCGGCGAGCACCAACGGCCCGCGCGGCTGCGCGGCGAGCGGGGTGGCGAGACAGGCGAGCAGAAGCAGCAAGCGGCGCATGACGCTCCTCTAACCCCTCTCCCGCCCTTGTGGGAGAGGGCACCCCTGCGCCCCGCTCCCCAACTTTCCGCTGTCCTGCAACGAACCGATCCGGTTAGCGCGCGACTCAGGCGAGACAAGACCCGCCTGCCCGCCCCCGAGCGCCCGCCGCTGCTCGATGTCACGCCCGTCCCGCGCCAGCGCCCAGGCAGGAATGTTACCGTTCTCTGATGCCTGATCCGGGACGGTCGTCAGCAAGGGATCGCACCGTCGAACCATCGATCAGATCCCTGGGCGACTCGCGTCACCGGCAACTCGTCGTGATGTTCGTCACTCCGGTCGTCGCACGGCAAGATTGACCCCGACGATCGCTAAGTTATTGGAGGCGAAGAACAACAATAGTTCGTCCGGTGTAGGGACTCTCTTCTACGGATGTGAGATAATCCTCGCGGTGATGCTCGCGGTCCTGGGGAGGTCCGCGACACGAACCGGGGGAGGATGACAATGCCGACGATCATCAAGGCGCCGGGTCATGGCGGCCAGACGCGCGGCCTCACCGCGGGGTCGATGCCCGGCATGGCCGCCGGTACCAACGGCGGCATGATGCCCGGCGCCGGCGTGGGCCGCTTCGGTCGGATGTTCGACGATGCGGTCGATCGCCCACGGCACAGCGACGCCCTGCTTCTCGATCTCGCCCATCTCATGACCGGGACCGGTGATCCGAACGATCCCGACATCGATCGGGGGAAACCGATCCGGACGGACACCACCACCAATCCGCCGACGAACGCGAACGACGAAGGCGACGAGAACCCGGTGGTGCCGGCCGGTTACACCTATTTCGGCCAGTTCGTCGATCACGACATCACGTTCGATCCGACCCCGTTGCACGGCAAGGAAGTCGATCCGAACGCGCTCGCCGATTATCGCACGCCGGCGCTCGATCTGGACAGCGTGTACGGCAGCGGCCCCGACAATCAGCCCTATCTCTACACGACCGACCAGAACGGCTTCACGATCCTTCGCACGGGCGCCGACATCTCGGGCGGCATCGCCAACGCGGGCGCGGCGACCGCCAGCAAGCACGACCATTTCCGGCTGCCACCCGACGCGGACGGGTTGGCGATGGCGGTGCTGGGCGACAAGCGCAACGACGAGAACAAGCTGGTCGCGCAGATCCACACCGCGTTCGTCGCGCTTCACAACAAGCTGATGGGCGACCCGCAGACACTGCTCAAGATGGGCGCGTTCGATGTCGGCGATCCGGAAGCCCGCTTCCGGATGGCGGTGAAGACGGTGCGCTGGCATTATCAATGGGTCGTGCTGTTCGACTATGCGCGTGACCGGCTGTGCGAGCTGACGATGGTCGACGAGGTGCTGAACGCGGGCAGCACGCCGCGGCTGAGCCATTATCTCGCGAACAGCCCGCCCTTCGCCTATATGCCCGTCGAGTTCTCGGTGGCGGCGTTCCGGCTCGGCCACTCGATGGTGCGGCCCACCTATGCGCTCAACGAGACCGTTGGCAGCACGCCGCCGTTCGACAAGCTCCGCATCCCGATCTTCAAGGTCGGCGGGAAGGCATTCGAGGCGCTGAACGGCTTTGGCCAGGCGATCCCGGCCAAATGGGGGATCGACTGGAGCTTCTTCCTCGACGGCCCCGCCAAGCCCGTCCACCAGCCGGGTACGCAGCCGCTCGCCATCCCGCAGCTGTCCTACCGGATGGACGCGACGATCGTCGACCCGCTCGCGGCGCTGCCGGAGTTCAAGGGCAAGCAGCCGGACGCGAACCTCGCCTTCCGCAATCTGCTGCGCGGACGGATGCTGCTATTGCCCTCGGGCGAGGCGGTCGCCGGGCGGCTGGGGATCAAGCCGCTGACCTTCGAGGAGCTGTGGTGGTCGGGCTCGCAGCGCGATCCCGCGCGCGATTTGGCCAAGGTGGACGACGATCGCAAGACGCTCGCCACGCGCCGCAAGAAGTTCGGCGACGACAATCATGCCGCCATCGCCGGCGCGACGCCGCTCTGGTACTATATCCTGCGCGAGGCCGAGCTGTTCGGCACCATGCGCGCGCCGAACGATCCGTTCGGCGGCCAGCATCTGGGGCCGGTCGGCAGCCGCATCGTCGCGGAGACGTTCGTGGGCCTGCTCTGGATGGATCAGACGAGCTTCCTGCACAGCCAGACGCCGTTTCGTCCCGTGCTCGGCTTGCCCAAGCCGCTCCCGGCGAGCGAGAGGTTCACCTTGGCGGACCTGATCCGCTATGCGTTGAGCTGATCGGTCCGGATCGAGGCCGATCCGGACCTACCCCTCGTCCCCCATCCGCAACGCCGCGATGAACGCCTCTTGCGGGATGCTCACGCTCCCATATTCCCGCATCTTCAGCTTGCCCTTCTTCTGCTTGTCGAGCAGCTTGCGCTTGCGCGTCGCGTCGCCGCCATAGCATTTGGCGGTCACGTCCTTGCGCATCGCGCTGATCGTCTCGCGCGCGATCACCTTGCCGCCAATCGCCGCCTGGATCGGGATCTTGAACAGGTGGCGCGGGATCAGCTCCTTGAGCCGCTCCACCATCCCCCGCCCGCGCCCCTCGGCGGTGGCGCGGTGGACGATCATCGACAGCGCGTCGACCGGCTCCTCGTTGACCAGGATGCCCATTTTGACCAGGTCGCCTTCGCGATAGCCGATCTGGGCATAGTCGAAGCTCGCATAACCTTTCGATAGCGACTTGAGCCGATCGTAGAAGTCGAACACCACCTCGTTGAGCGGCAGCTCGTACTTGGCCTGCGCGCGCCCACCGACATAGGTGAGGTCCTTCTGGATGCCGCGCCGGTCCTGGCACAGCTTGAGCACGGAGCCGAGATACTCGTCGGGAACGTAGATCGTCGCCTCGATCCACGGCTCGGCGATGGTCGCGATCTTGTTCGGCTCCGGCATGTCGGCGGGATTGTGGAGATCGATCTGGGTGATGCCGGCGGGATCGGGGTGCGTCAGCGTGATCTGGTACACCACCGACGGCGCGGTGGTGATGAGGTCCAGGTCATATTCGCGCGTCAGCCGCTCCTGGATGATCTCCAGGTGGAGCAGCCCCAGGAACCCGCAGCGAAAGCCGAAGCCCAGCGCGGCCGAGGTCTCCGTCTCGAAGGAGAAGGACGCGTCGTTGAGCCGCAGCTTGCTGATGCTCTCGCGCAGCTTCTCGAAGTCGTTGGCGTCGACGGGGAACAGCCCGCAGAACACGACCGGCTGCACCTCCTTGAACCCCGGCAGCGCCTGCGTCGCCGGACGGCGCGTGTCGGTCAGCGTGTCGCCGACGCGCGCCTGCGCCACGTCCTTGATCTGCGCGGTGATGAAGCCGATCTCGCCGGGGCCGAGGTCGGGCAGCTGCTCGATCTTGGGCCGGAAGCAGCCGACCCGGTCGATCAGGTGCTGCGTCCCCGCCTGCATGAACGTCACCTGCTGGCCGCGCCGGAGCGTGCCGTCGATCACGCGCACCAGGATCATCACGCCCAGATACGGGTCGTACCAGCTGTCGACCAGCATCGCCTTGAGCGGCGCGTCCGCGTCGCCGGCGGGCGGCGGGATGCGCGTGACGATCGCCTCCAGGATGTCGGCGATGCCGATCCCCGCCTTGGCGCTGGCGAGCACCGCGCCCGAGGCGTCGAGCCCGATCACGTCCTCGATCTCGCGCCGCACCTTTTCCGGCTCGGCGGCGGGCAGGTCGATCTTGTTGATGACCGGCACGATTTCGTGATCGTGCTCGATCGATTGGTAGACGTTGGCGAGCGTCTGCGCCTCTACCCCCTGCGCCGCGTCCACCACCAGCAGCGCCCCCTCGCACGCGGCGAGCGACCGGCTCACCTCGTAGGCGAAATCGACATGCCCCGGCGTGTCCATCAGGTTGAGCTCGTAGTCGAGCCCGTCATTCGCCCGATAGGCGAGACGCACGGTCTGCGCCTTGATGGTGATCCCCCGCTCCTTCTCGATATCCATGTTGTCGAGCACCTGCTCGCTCATCTCGCGATCGGACAAGCCGCCGGTTGCCTGGATCAGCCGGTCGGCGAGCGTCGACTTGCCGTGATCGATGTGGGCGATGATGGAGAAGTTGCGGATGCGGTCGAGCGAGGTGGCCATGATGCCGCGCGACTAGCCTAGCGGCGCCCGGGCTGCTAGGAAATTGCCCGACGGGTCGCGACTAGGGCCACCGAACTCCACAGGAGCGGTGGCATCATCGATGGGGGTCGAACCATGCACCGTCTTGCCACGTCCGCGGCACTTGCCGCCTTGCTCGCCACGCCGGGCGGCGCGCAGCGCCTGGCCAAGCCGTCCGCCGGCCAGCGGCTGCAGGAGACGACCGCCAACGACGTGCCCCGCTGCCCGCGCAAGCTCGGCACCGTCTCGATCGAGGATGGGGACGATCCCAGCGCCTGGACGCAGGCCAGCCTGGCGCCGCCGTCCAAGCTGCTCAAGGTCCTCGTCGCGCGCTCGGGCTGCTTCAACCTGGTTGATCGCGGCACCGGGCTGAACGCGGCCAACCGCGAGCGCAACATCGGCGGCTCGCTGGGGCTACAGCGCCGATCCAATGTCGGCATCGGCCAGGTCAAGGCCGCCGACTATGTGCTGGTGGCCGAGATACAGGGCGCGAACAGCAACGTCAGCGGCAGCGGCGCGGCCGCCGGGATCGGCGGGCTGGTCGGGGGGCGGATCGGTGGGCTGGTCGGCGGGTTCCGCAGCAAGAAGATGGAGGCCAACACCATCCTGTCGCTCACCAACGTCCGCACCACCGAGACGATCGCGACCGAGGACGGCTATGCGGCCAAGAACAACCTGTCGCTCGCGGGCGGCGGTTTCTTCGCCGTCGCGGGCGGGGTCGGTGGCGGGTATGACAACACCGATCTGGGGCGTATCGTCACGCTCTCCTTCATCCAGGCCTATGCCAGGCTGGTCAACGACCTGGGCGAGATCACGCCCGGCGCGGAAGGAACGGCGCAGGCGGCGCCGTCCAGGACCTACACGGCCGAGGGGAGCGTCGCCCTGCGCGCGAGCGCCTCGCCTCAGGGTCGCCTGGTCCGCACGCTGCCCGCCGGCGCGACTGTCTACCCCACCGGCAAGAAGGTCGGGCTGTGGTGGGAGGTGGCGGACGAGAACGACAATAGCGGCTGGGTGATCAACACCCGCCTGGCGCCGACGCAATAGGCCGCCGCGCCGCCGCCTCGATCGCCGCCAGCGCGCTGAAATAGCGGCGTTGCCCCGCGCCGCTGACCAGCGCCCAGCGCACGCCGCGTCGCTCCAGCTCGCGCCGCGACAGGTCGAAGAACCGCTGCCGCGACGCCGTCGTCCCGAACATGCGCGTGCCGTCATCCTCCCAGGGCAGGTCGATGTCGAACAGCAGGTACAGATCGGCGACGCCCGTCCAGCGATCGAACCACGGATCGCGCCGGCCGAACAGCATGTCGGCCCAGACCGCGCTCATCAGCGGATCGGTGTCCAGGATCACCGGCGTCGGCCCCTGCGCCACCGCGGCGCGGGTCTTGGCGTCGTGCGCGCCGGCGATCATGACCAGGTCCGCCATCGTCAGGTCGGTGCCGAACTGCTCGCAATAGGTGCGTCCGAACTCGGCGACGCAGCGCGAGGCGAAATGTCGCGCCAGCAGCGGCGCCAGCGTCGACTTGCCCGTGCTCTCCGGGCCATGCAGGCAGATCGTGCGGAGCGTCATGCAACGGCGGGTCCCATGGGGCGAACCGCCCGCCGCCAGTCCACCAGGCCCCAGACGGACAAGGCGAGGTAGATGGCGTACAGGGCGGCAAAGAGCGGCAGGTGCTTGACGAGGTAAAGCGGGATCAGCGCCACGTCCACCGCTACCCACAGCCACCAATTCTCCAGCCGGCGCCGCGCCATCCAGACCTGCGCCACCATGCTGACCACCGCCGTGCCCGCGTCCCACCACGGATAGGCCGCGTCCGTCCAGCGCGCCATCGCGCCGCCCCACAGCGCGGTGGCGACGATCGCGGCGGCGCCCCACGCCCACCAGTCGCCGGCGGCCGCGCGCGTCACCAAGACCTCCCCGGCCCGCGCGCGCGAGCGACGCCAATTGGCCCAGCCGTACAGGTTGGCGGCGGCGAAGAAGAGCTGCAATGCCGCGTCGCTATACAGCCGCTGTCGCCACACCACCCAGCCGAACAACGTCACCGACCCGATCGCGGTCGGGAAGGTCCATACGCTGCGCCGCGCGCCCAGCGCGACGCAGACCAACCCCAGCGCCGTCGCGATCCACTCGATGGCCGACATCGGCCGATCATAGCCACGCTTGCCCCGCCCCGCCAAGCCGCCACGCCCGCCGTCGAGAGAGGCCGGACCGGGCACCGCGCCCGATCGGAACGGCACCGCGCCGACTCATCCGTCCAGCTGCCATCGGTAACGGCCGGTCAACGGATAGCGGAACAGCGCCGCCTCCTCGCGCACGCCGTCGCCGATATTGTGGATCACCATCCCCGGGGCCCGGTCCGAGACGATGCCCGTGTGCGCAAGCCGCCCGCCGATCTGGCTCGTGAAGATGTCACCGGGACGCCAGCCGTCGGCGGCCCCGGGGATCGGCAGCGCCGCGTGATGTCGCGCGAAGAAGGTGGCGAGGTTGGGGACGCGGCGGTGATCGATGCTCGGGTCCGGGGCGTGCAGGCCCCATCGCCTCGGATAGGCGGCGAAGCCGGCGTGCATGTCGACGTTGACCAGCGCCTGCAGGTCCAGGCCGAACGCATCGCGATATGCCCGGATCACCACATCGGTGCACACCCCGCGCGCGCGCGGCACGTCGCCGCCCGGAAAGGCCAGCGTCGTATAGCCCGGATCATAGGCCAGCGTGACGCCGACCTGTCGGCGCGCCGCCTCGACCAGCGCCCGGCCGGACCGGCGGTCCGGCGCCAGCGCGCGCAACGGCGACGCC
>NZ_CAHJWX010000088.1 GCF_903643065.1 Sphingomonas bacterium
CGGCGCCGGCGCCCGGGGTTCCGCCGGGGACCGGGCGCGGCTAGGGCGGCGGCGATGACCGACCTGCCCCCGCCTCCGATCGCCGAGCGCCGCCCGCATTCCTTCACCGCGCACGGGGTGACGATCGACGATCCCTATGCCTGGCTGCGCGATCCCGGCTATCCCGACGTCACCGATCCGGACGTGCTCGCCTATCTCCAAGCCGAGAACGCCTATTTCGACGCCGCGATGGCGCCGCGCCGGCCGCTGATCGACCGGCTGTACGAAGAGATGCGCGCGCGCATCAAGGAGGACGATTCCTCCGTTCCGCAGAAGGACGGCGACTGGCTGTACTGGACCGCGTTCGAGACGGGCGGCCAGTATCGCCAATGGTGGCGCAGGCCGGTGGCGGGCGGCGCGGACGAACTGCTGCTCGACGAGCCGGCGCTGGCCGGGGGCAAGGACTATTTTCGGCTCGGCGCCTTTGCCGTGTCCAACGACGGCACCAAGCTCGCCTATGCGATCGACGACAGCGGCGCCGAACGGTTCGAGGTGCGGATCAAGGACCTGCGCACCGGCGAGCATCTGCCCGAGGTGATCCCGGGCATGTTGTCGGAGATCGTGTGGACGGCGGACGATACCGGTTTCCTCTATGGCCTCGCCAACGAGCAATGGCGGACCGACAATGCCCGCCTGCATCGGCTCGGCACCGATCCGGCCGACGACATCGAGCTGTTCCGCGAGGCGGACGAGGGCTTTCGCGTCGCGGTAGGCGAGACCAGCGCGCGCAACTGGATCGTGATCGCCACCGGCGACCATGTCACCAGCGAGGCGTGGCTGCTGCCCGCGCACGACCCGCTCGCCAGGCCGCTGCTCGTCAGCGCGCGGCAGGTCGGGCGCGAATATGACGTGGACGAGCATGACGGCACGCTGTTCATCCACACCAATGACACCGACCCGCAGTTCCGCCTCGTCACCGCGCCGGTCGAACGGCCCGGCGAGTGGACCGAGCGGATCGCGCCCGATCCGCATTTCTACCTGACCGGCGTCGAATGCTATCGCGACTTCTTCGTGGTGGAAGGGCGCGAGGACGGGCTCGATCAGGTGCTGATCCACCGCTACGCGGGCGGCGAGCCCCGGCGCATCGCCTTTCCGGAGGCGAGCTACGATGCCGGGCTGGGCGACAATCCGGAATATGCGGTCGACACGCTGCGGCTATCATACCAGTCGATGGTCACGCCCGGCACCGTCTATGACTGTGACGTCGCGACGGGCGCGCTGGCGACGCGCAAGGTGCAGGAGATCCCGTCGGGCTACGACGCCGCGCGCTACCGGACGGAGCGGCTGCACGTCACGGCGCGCGACGGGACGCGGGTGCCGGTGTCGATCGTCTACCCGGCCGGCTTCCCGCGCGACGGGTCGGGCAGGCTCTTCCTGTACGGCTATGGCGCCTATGGCCTGTCGATCCCGCCGGGCTTCTCCACCGGGCGGCTGTCGCTGCTCGATCGCGGCTTCGCCTATGCGATCGCGCATATCCGGGGCGGCGACGATCTGGGCCAGCAATGGTATCTGGACGGCAAGCTCGACCGGCGGAACAACACCTTCGCCGATTTCGTCGATGTCGCGCGCGGGCTGGTCGCGGATGGGTGGACGGCGGCCGGGCGGATCGCGATCGCGGGCGGCTCGGCCGGCGGCGAGCTGATGGGCGCGGTGATCAACTCCGATCCCGAGCTGTGGGGCGCGGTGATCGCCGACGTGCCGTTCGTCGACGTGCTCAACACGATGATGGACGCCGATCTGCCGCTGACGCCGGGCGAATGGCCCGAATGGGGCAACCCGATCGAGGATGCCGCCGCGTTCGCGACGATCCGGGGCTATGATCCGTATCTCAACGTGCGCGCGCAGCGCTATCCGCCGCTGTTCATCTCGGGCGGGCTGAACGATCCGCGCGTCACCTATTGGGAACCCGCCAAATGGGCGGCCAAGCTGCGCAGCTTCAAGACCGACGGCAACATCCTGCTGCTCAAGACCAACATGGGCGCCGGGCACGGCGGCAAGTCGGGGCGGTTCGAGTCGCTGCGCGAGGGCGCGGAGGAACATGCCTTCGTGCTGTGGCAGCTCGGGGTAGAGGGCGACGACCTCGGGTGACGCTCGAAGGCCTTGTCCGCCATTATGGCCTCGTCGCGCTGTTCCTGGGGGCGGGGCTGGAGGGCGAGGCGGTCGTCGTCGCGGGCGGCTTGCTCGCGCATCAGGGGCTGTTCTCGCTGACCGGCGCATGCGTGGCGGCGTCGGTGGGGTCGTTCCTGGCGGACCAGATCTGGTTCGCGGTCGGCCGCCGCTCGCGCGACCATCGCTGGGTGCGCCGCGTGCGCGGGAAACGGACGTTCGCGCGCGCGCTCGGCTGGCTGGAACGCTATCCGAGGAGCTTCATCTTCCTGTTCCGCTTCATCTACGGCATGCGCACGGTCAGCCCGGTCGCGATCGGGACGAGCCAGGTGCCGGCGCGGCTGTTCTTCCCCATCAACGCGATCGCGGCGGTGATGTGGGGGACGATCTTCAGCATCGTCGGCTATCTGTTCGGGCACGGGTTCGAGGCGTTCGCCGGCCGGCTGCGACCGCGCGGGCACCATCTGTGGTGGATCGTCGGCGGACTGGTCGCGGCGGGGGTGGCGCTGGGCGCGGTCCACTGGTGGCGGACGCGCGAGCGGTGAGCCAGCTCGTGCCTATCTTCACCGCCGGGCCGGGCCACGTCGATCACGCGGCCTGGCTGCTCGGGTGCAGCAGCTCCCGGCGGCGCTGGTGACAGCGCCGCCGGGCTCAACCTAGCGGTAGTAGCACCGCTGCTTCGCCGTCATCGAGCGGTCGATCGCGCGGCCGCCCAGCGCACCGCCGGCGGCACCCGCCAGCGTCCCGCCGACTCCGCCCAGCAGCGCGTGGCCGAGCAGCCCGCCGCCGACGCCACCCGCGACGATACCCGTCGTGCCGCTCGAATGCCTGCATACCTTTTCGCCGCGATAGTAATGCGCGTGGCGGGGCCTCGCGTCGGCGGCGACGGTGGGAACGAACAGCGCGGCGGTGGCGGCGGCGAGGACGAACTGACGCATGATAAACTCCCAGGATGATGGCGGGTGCAACGCCTCATTGCGCATCCGGTTCAATCGTGGATGGGCCGGGCGCGGCGGGTCTCCGCCAAGCCGAGCAAGCCTCCCCGGACACCGCTTCTCGCTAGAAATTGATGAACCCGTCGGGGCGGTTCTTCTCCATCATGGTCCTGTTGTTCTCGAAACAGGACATGTCGTCCAGCACCTGCCATTTCGGCCCACTCTTGCGTCGCAGGATGTTGGTGATGACCATCGGCTCGGTGAACGCTTCCTCGTCCAGCAGCGTGATGTGCACATGCACCACGTCGGGGGCGACCTTGCGGATCGTCGTCACGACATGAAGCCGGGCGCTGTGCGGCGTGTTGGTGTCGTCCTCGACGACGGTGGCCGGCAGGATGCCGACGGTGTCGACATGCAGGGTGTCGCCCTCCCAATGGCCGATCGAGTGACCGTTATAGCTGGGCTTGAGGTCCTTGGGATGCGGGCGGCCGTCGGTCCAGATCATGATCGGGAAGGTACCGAAGTTGAACAGGGTGACGACGTTCGGCGTCTGGACGATCTCGTTGGGATAGAGCGTGCCGGCGAGCATGCGGGGGACCCCGAACGGCAGGCAGAGCTTGCCGATATCGCCGAGCTGGCGCCCCTCCTTCCTCGCGGCCGCGCGTTCGTCGGCGATCTTCTGATAGGCCGGCGTCAGCCGGGGCGGCCAGGGGAACCACTGGACGGTGGACCCGGGCTCGGGCGGCACTTGCGGTTGGTGGCCGGGCGCGAGCGGGCGGCTGCCGAGCCACAGCCCCGAGATGTCGGGGGCGGCGGGATCGCCGTAGAGCGTATGGCCGGGCGCGGTCTCGACCGGGTCGTCGGCCGCCGCCGCGCCGAGCGGACCGGCGCAGAGCGAGGCGAGCGCGAAGAGGACGAAACGCTTGATCATGGGCGATCCTGTCGTGAACGATCCCGGCCGCCGGCTCAGCGCACGAACAGGTCCGGGTGATAGCCGGTCCGGGGCGTGCAGAGGAACTCGCGCGGCTCCCATAGCGGGTCGTCGACCGCCTTATAGATCACGGTGGCGGTCAGCGGCCGCGCATAGGCGAGCGGATCGGTCAGCGTCACCGTCACCCGCAGCGTGGCCTCGTCGACGCGATGGTAGCGCTCGGCGATCTTCAGCCGATCGCTGTGCGGTACGCCGGTGCCGTCGATCGGCTGATCCTTGAAGCCCATGCTGTCGAGGACAAGGTCCTGGCCCTCGTAGCGGCCGACCGTGGTGCCGCTGTAGAAGGACTCCAGGTCCCTGGGCGCCGGCAGCGCGCGTCCGTCGAGCCAGGCGCGGCGCGGCCCCATGCCGTCGCGGTACAGCGTCACCCGATCGTGCGACTGGATGATCAGCAACGGACCCCGATCACCGGTGATGAAGCGCGGCATCCCCGGCGGCAGGCAATTCATCACCGGATCGTCGGTGCGCGTGCCGGCGGCCGCGTCGGCCACCGCCTTGCGCCATCTGGTCGCGAACGCGCCCTTGAGCGGCGGCGGCCAGGGAGCCCAGCCTTCCCTGCTGCCGCGTGGCGCGGCCGGCGCCTCCGCCAGCCGCCAGACGCCGCCAAAGGGTGGCGCGCTCGGATCGCCGTTCCAGCTGGCCGTCCTGGGCGGCGCCGGCAGGGCCGATCCGGGCGCGGAGGACGGCGTCCGAGCGGAACCGGGCGTGAGGATGATCGAACACAGCACCGGCCAGGCCAGCCGCCCCGCACGGGAGGAGCCGTCGCGCGGCCCGGGACGCCCATCCGCCAAGCGCCTCAAGATCGCTCTCCCGCTTCCGTGTCACGGCAGCCCCCTGGCCCGCTTCGATCCTAGAAGGTGACCTTGCCCATGACGCCGACCGTGCGAGGCGGTTGGCCATAGGAGGTCGGATAGCCCACCGCCTGGGACGACGTGTTGTTCAGGACGATCTCGTCGAGCAGGTTGCGCGCGAACACCGTCACGGCATAGTGATCGCCATGCGGCCGCCATGCCAGCGAGGCATTGAGCAGCGTATAGGCACCCTGGGTCAGGAAATTGTCCGCCTCGATCTTGTAGTCGCCATTGTAGTTCGCGGTGAGGTTGGCGTGGATGGTGCCGAACGACACCGGTTTCTCGTAATCGACCGCGAGCGTGCCCGCGATCTTCTGCGCTTGGGGGATGCGCCGGCCGCTCGCATCGACGGAGATCAGCGTCGCGCCGCCCGTCGGCTTGACGATGCTGCCCACCGCGCCGGGGTAGGAGACGAAGCGGGCGTGCAGCAGCTCCAGCCCGCCGCTGAGGCTGAGCTCGGTGGTCGCTCGCGCGTTGAAGTCGACATCCAGCCCGTACAGCCGTGCCTTGGCGCCGTTGGCGACGGTCTGCGTCACGCCCACGAACTGGGTGACCTGCAGGTTGTCGTAATCGTAATAGAAGCCGCCGGCGTTGAGCCGCAGCCGCCGGTCGAGCAGCTCGGTCTTGAGCCCCGCCTCATAGGCATCGAGCCGTTCGGGCAGATAGGCCGGGTTGGCGGGATTGAGGATGTTGAACCCGCCGCTCTTGATGCCCCGGTTGTACGAGACGTAGCCCAGCACGTCGGGCCCGAACTGGTGGTCCAGCGCGATCCGCCACGTCGGCTTGTTGATCGTCAACGGCGCGGGATTGTAGAGCGGGTTGCCGATCGTGCCGTTGTTGCGGTTGAGGATCACCGATCCGACCAGCGTGCGCTTTTCATATGTGTAGCGCGCGCCGAGCGTCAGGTTGGTGCCCTGCGCCAACCGGATGCCGACCTGCCCGAACGGCGCCACCGACCGGGTGCGCTCCTCGCCAAAGGTGAGGGTGGTGCGGTTCAGCCCGGCGAGCACCGTCGCCGGCGGGTTGCCGTAAAAGGCCGGAAAGAATTGGCGGAAGATCGGCTGGTTGGCATTGCGATTGTAGAAATAGAACAGGCCGGCGGTGTAGGTGATCGCGCTGCTCTTCTCGGAGACGAGCTGCACCTCCTCGCTGAACGACCGGTTCGGCTGGGCCCCTGGTGCCACGCTGACGATGAACACCGATTGCCCGACCGGCACGTCGTCGAAGCGGTAGTTGGTGCTGCCGCGACGCAGCGCGGTGATCGAGACCAGCTTGGCGAAATCGAGGTCGCGTTCGATCGTCCCGCTGATGCCGCCGCCCTTATAGGCGGCATAGGGGTTGGTGATCGAATAGGTATCCTGCCGGCTGGGCAGCGGTCCGGGCAGCGGCACGCTGAAGCTCGTGCCGGGATAGGGGACGAAGCTGTAGGTGTAGTTCTTGAAGTCGAGATAGTCGCCGATCACCAGCAGCGACGTCCTGGCGTCCGGTTCGAGGAGCAGCTTGCCGCGCAGGCCGAGCGAATGGGCGATCTGGAAGGTGTCGTGGCCGTTGGTCAGGTTGTGGCCATAGCCTCGGCCCTGCGTGGCGAAATCGCCCGACAGGCTCGCCGCGACGCCGTCGGCGAGGCCGCCGGACACGAAGCCGCTGGTGCGGAAGGTGGCGTAATTGTCGATCTCCGCCTTGGCCTGGACCGCGAACTCCTGCGACGGGCGCCGCGTGGTGATCTGGATGACGCCGCCCGTCGCATTGCGCCCGAATAACGTGCCCTGCGGCCCCTTGAGCACCGCGACCTGCTCGACATCGGGCAGCTCGCGATTGCCCTCGCGCTGCTGCGGCAGGTAGACGCCGTCGACATAGAGCGCGACCGGGTTCTCCACGACGTTGCTCGACGTGCCGATGCCGCGCAGCGAGGGCTGGAAGACGCCGCCGCCCTGCGTGCGCACGTTGAGGCCCGGCGCCACCGTGCCCAGCGTCGTCAGGTTAGTGACACCGGCGGTGGCGAGCTGGGCGCCGCTGACCGCGGTGATCACGATCGGCACGCGTTGCAGGTTTTCCGACCGCTTCTGCGCGGTCACGACGATGTCGGCGACGGTGTTGGTGTCCTGCGCGCCATCGGGCGCGGCCGCCGCCGGCCGGGCGATCCCGGCCGGGCGATCGCCCGTGGCGGACTGGCTC
>NZ_CAHJWX010000089.1 GCF_903643065.1 Sphingomonas bacterium
GTCGCCCGCCGTCGCCTGCTGCTCCGCGACGAGACGGTAACGGCTGGAAACGCCGGGCGTGCGCACATCACCGAGCATGGCCTCGCCTTCGACATGGATCGTCGGCGGTGCCTTCGCGCCGGCGTCGTAGCGCGCCTCGAAGCGATCGATCCTGATCTGCAGGATGTGGTCGGCGGGCGCGCCGCCGCGGCGGTCGGTCAGCGCGATCCAGGGCGCGCGCGCGCGGAAGCTCGCCTGCGCCTCCTCCCCGAACAGGACGGGCGCCGGCGCTACCCAGCGCAGGCCCTTGATATAGAGCGTCTCGGAGCCGCGGCTGGCAAGCACCCGGTCGCCATCGATCCCGGCGGCGAAGCGGACCGGCATGAGCAGCACGGTGTAGCGCGGGGTCGGGACCACGCCGCCCGTGGCCGGAGAGGCCGTTGGCGGTGCGCCGAAGCGGTAAAGCTGTACCGGCTTTCCGCCGCCCAGCAGCGCGCAACCGGTGAGCAACAGGGCGGCGGCCAACGGCGCGACGGCGCCGGTCGGGTAGCGGGTCGTCATTTGGGCAGCTCCAATTCCTTGCCGCGCGGCTTGCCAAGCGTGCCGTGAGGATCCTGGCGGATCTGGCGGATCAACCCGTCGAGGCTCTCGGCGGTCTCCTGCACGCTCATCATCGTGGCGGTGATGGTCGAACCGAAGGCGCCGCTCTGGCCGCCGAACTGGCGGATGACGCCGCGCGCCTCCTGCACCGCCGCCTTGAGCTCCTTGGCCGCCGCTGCCACGTCCGTCACCGCCTGGCGGCCATCGCCGTCAACGAGTCCGCGCGCCGAGGCCGAGGTCGCCTGGATGTCGGTGGCGGCGGCGTCGAGCTTGGCCAGCGCCGCGGCGGCATCGCCGATCATCGCGCGGTGCGCGGCGAACTCGGCGGTGACCGCGTGGAGGTCGCGCATCGCCGCATCGAGCGTCGCGATATTGCGGTCCGACAGGACCCGGTTGGCGCGGTCGAGCAGTTCGGTCGCCTGCTGCACGGCGCGGCCGCCGCCTTCGAGCAGCGACGCCATCTGATCCGGCTTGCTGCGAATGATCGGCCGGTCGTCGTCGCTTGCGCCCTTGAGCAGCGGCTTGGCCGGGGTTCCGGCAGTGATCTGGACGACGTTGACGCCGGAGATGCCCTGCATCTCGGAGCTCGCCAGCGAGTCCGCCCGCACCGGCGTGCCCCGCTCCAGCGCAATGTCCGCAATCACCAGCAACGAATTCTGCGGCGACAGGAAGACCTTCTCGATCGCGCCAGACTTGATGCCGTTGAACTGCACCTCGCCGCCGTCGGTCAGCCCGCGCACCGGGCCCTTGAAGACGATGCGGTAGTGATCGTGCTTGCCCGCCGACTGGATCCCTCCGAGCCAGATCGCAAAGACGAGCCCGCCGAGGATCAGGACGGTCGTGAGCACGCCGACCAGCGCGTAATTGGCATGTCGCTCCATCAGCCGTGCTTCTCCTTGGCCGCGCGTCCCCGGGGTCCGCAAAAATACTCCTTGATCCAGGGATGGTCGGATTTTTCCAGTTCGGCCGGCGGCGCCACCGCGACCACCTTCTTCTCGGCAAGCACCGCCACCCGATCGCAGATCGCGTAGAGCGAGTCGAGGTCGTGGGTGATCATGAACACGGTCAGCCCAAGTGCGTCGCGAAAGCGCCGGATGAGCGTGTCAAACTCCTCGGCGGCCATCGGATCGAGGCCTGAGGTCGGCTCGTCGAGGAACAATATGTCGGGGTCGAGCGCGATCGCGCGCGCGACGCCGGCGCGCTTGCGCATGCCGCCGGAAAGCTCGGCCGGCCGCTTCGCCCCGGCATCGTCGGGCAGGCCGGCGAGCTTGATCTTGAGCGCGGCGAGATCGCGGACGAAAGCGTGCGGCAGATCGGTGTGCTCGATGAACGGCGCCTCGACATTCTCCTGCACGCTGAGCGCGGAGAACAGCGCGCCGCCCTGGAACATGACGCCGATCCGCCGCTCGACCTGCGCCCTGGCGTCCGGGTCATGGATGTCGCCGCCGAAGATCTCGACGCAGCCGCCTTCCGGCCGCTTCAGCCCGAGGATGGTGTTGAGCAGCACCGACTTGCCGGTGCCCGATCCGCCGACCAGCCCCAGTATCTCGCCGCGCTCGACCTCGAGATCGAGCCCCTCGTGGATGACCGTCTCGCCGAACGCGGTGCGCAGCCCCTTGACGCGGATCGGCGGCGCCTCGTCCTTGTCGCCGCTCATTGCCCGACGTTCCGGTAGACGAGCGCGAAGATCGCGTCGAACATGATGATCAGGAAGATCGACTGCACCACCGCTGCGGTGACGCGCGCGCCCAGGCTCTCGACGTCGCCGCCGGTGGCGAGGCCCTGGCGGCAGCCGGTCGCCGCGATGACGATCGCGAAGAACGGCGCCTTGCTCATCCCGATCCAGAACTGGGTGAGCCCGACCATCGCGACCAGCCGCTGGACGAAGAAGGCGGGGCTGATGTCCATCGTGACCGCGGACACCAGCAGCCCGCCGATCAGCCCGCCGACGTCCGCGCACAGCGTCATGATCGGCAGCATGATCAGCGCCGCGAGCACGCGCGGAACGACCAGCGCGTCGAAGCGATCGACACCCATGACCTGCATCGCGTCGATCTCCTGCGTCATCCGCATCGAGCCGAGCTGCGCCGCGAACGCCGAGGCCGAGCGCCCGGCGAGCAGGATCGCGGCGACCACCGCGCCGAACTCGCGCAGCACGCCGATGCCGACCAGCTCCACCGCATAGACCTTGACGCCGAGCGTGGTGAGCAGTGTGCTGCCGACCAGCGCCAGCACCGCGCCGATGAAGAAGGTCATCGTCACCACGATCGGCAACGCGTCGAGCCCGGCCTGCTCCATCGTCGCGACCAGCGGGATCAGGCGCAGGCGGCGCGGCGAGACGATCGTGCGGGCGAGGGCGACGACCAGCCGGCCGATGAACACCTCCGCCGCATAGGCCTCCTGCCAAAGAGCGACGGTCGCGCGACCGATCCGCTCGAACAGCGCGTGGAGCGAGCGCGGCGCGTGCCGCGGGGCGGGCTTGGGGTCGAGCGAGTCCTTGACTAGGTCGGCCAGCCGCTCGAGCTCGTCGCGGCCGGCAAGGTCGAGCTCGAGCCCATTCTCGCTGGGGTCGCCGAGCACCCGCATCAGCGCGAACACGCCGGCCGTGTCGACGCGGCCGAGCTGATGCGCGTCGAACCGCCGCCGCGCGCCCTTGTCCTCCAGGTCGGCCTTCAGCCGAAGCGGCGCATCGCCGAGCGCGAGCACCGTCCAGTCGCCGGACGGCACGATGGAGACGGTGCCGCCGTCGTCGGTGAGATGGTAGCTGGCGGCCGTCAGCGCCTCGCTCATCGGTCCCGCCCCGGCACGAGCCGCGTCGGGCCGGGCGCGCTCCAGCCGAGGCCGAGGCTGCTCTGGAGCCCGATCCAGTCGGTGGTGAACGCGGCCTGCGCCTGGGCGAGGCTGCTCTGGGTATTGATGCGCTGGCGTTCGGTGTCGAGCGCGTCGATCAGGCTGAGCGTGCCGCCCCGGTAGCGGATCGTCGCGAGCTGGGTGGAGCGGGTGGCCGACGCGCTGGCGTCGGCGAGGCTCGCGACATTGTCGCGCTGGTGGCCGAAGCGGGAGAGCGCGTTCTCGGCGTCGAGCAGCGCCGAGAGCAATGTCGCGCGGTAGGTGGCGCGCGCCAGATCGAAGCCGCCGCGCGCGCCTTCGACCTGGGCGCTGACCGCGGGGAAGTTGAGGAAGTTCCACGACAGGACCGGCACCGCCAGCTTGAGCAGATTGCCGCCGTCGAACAGGCCGGAGAGCCTGGTCGAGCCGTAGCCGAGCGTGCCGAACAGCGTCAGGGTCGGGAAATATTGCGCGATGTCGGCGCCGATCGTCTCGTTCGCGGCCGCCAGCCGCCGCTCGGCCGCGCGGATGTCGGGCCGCGAGCGCAGCAGGTCGGCCGGGTTGCCGATCGGAGTCTGTGCGGGCGGTAGCGGCAGCAACGCGGGCGTAGCCAGCAGCGCGTCGAGCGTGCCCGGCTCATGCCCCGCGAGCTGGCTCAGCTGATCGGTGTAGATCTCGATCTGGCCCTGGAGCGGCACGACGTCGGCCTGCGTCTGCTTGAGCTGGGTATAGACGCGCTCGACGTCGCTGTCGGTGGCGGTGCCGCCCGCGCGGCGCAGCTTGGTCAGCGCGAGCATCCGCTCCTGCACTTCGGTGTTCGCCTGCGCGAGCGCGAGCCGGCCCTGCGCGTCGCGCAGGTTCACGTAGGCGGTGGCGACGTTCATCGTCAGCGTCACCTGCGCGTCCTGGAGGTCGGCCTCATAGGCCTGCGCGGTATCGCGCGCCGACGCGATCTGCCGCCGCACGCCGCCGAACAGGTCGATCTGCCACGTCGCGGTCAGCCCGACATTGTAGAAGTCGATATTGTCGGGGATCTGGGAGGTGCTGTTCCCCGTGCCGCCGCTCGTACCATTGTTGTTGCCCAGCGCGTCGTTGACCGAGCCCGGCACGCCGATGTGCGCGTAGATCGCGCTCGCGCCGCCGCTCGGCAGCAAATCGGCGCGGCGCTCGCGCAGCCTCGCGCGTGCCTGGCGGATGCGCGCGACCGCCTCCTCCAGCGTCGGGCTGTGCGCCAGCGCATCCTGCTCGATCCGGTCGAGCGTCGCGTCGTCAAGCGCGGTCCACCAGGTCGCGAGCGCGGGCGCGTTCGTCACCGGCGCGACCGAGGCGCGGCGGAAGACGGGCGCGGCCCTGGCCGTGGGCGCGGTCTCCGGCGGCCCGTGATAGGTCGGGCCGACCATGCAGCCGCCGAGCAAGGCGGCCGCCGCCAGCGGCAGCAGGACTCGGAGGAGGGCGCGCATGCTGCTCATGCCGGCTGGCTGCTTTCGCCCTTGGGCAGCGGCTTGAGCATGAAGGCGAGCGGGATCGAGATCAGCATCATCGTTCCGAAGATGAAGAAGATGTCCGAGAAGGCGAGCGCCGTACCGGCATTCTGGAAGGTCGTGTTCAACGTCGAATACGAGCGCTCGAGCCCCGCGACGGGGTCGCCCATGCCGAGCTGGGCCACGTTCTGCGTGATCAGGTCCTGCGCGCCCAGCGTGTTGCCGGTGACGTTCTCGGCATAGCGCTCGCCATGGAACCAGGTGCGGTTCTCGCGCATGCTGGTGATCACCGCGAGCCCGAACGACCCGCCGAGATTGCGCGCCGCGTTGAACAGGCCCGAGGCGTCCTCCGCATATTTCTGGTCGACCGCGCTGGTCGAGGCGGAGTTGAGGAAGATCAGCGCGAAGAACTGGCCGAAGCCGATGATGATCATCGAAAACGCGAAATTGACGCCGGTGGTATCGATCGTCAGGTGCGCGTTCAGGAGGCAGCCGACGCCGTAGAAAGCCAGCCCGAGCGCGACCGCGATACGCAGGTCGAGATGCTTTTCGAGGATCGGGAAGATCGTCATCATCAAGAGCGACGGCACGCCGATGATGAAGGTCACCTGACCCGACTGGAAGGCGTTGTAATCGGCCAGCGACGTCAGGAATTGCGGCAGCATGTAGCTGATCCCGTACAGCGCCGATCCGACGATCAGGCTGAGCACGAAGACGCTGCCGAACGCCCTCGTCAGGATGATCTTGAGCCGGATCACGGGGGATTTGGCGGTGAGCTGGCCGACGATCAGCAAAGCGAAGCCCACCAGCGAGGCGACGATCAGCCGCGCGATCAGCGGCGATTCGAGCCAGCGTTCGCGCTGCCCCTCCTCCAGCACCACGGTCAGCGCGCCGAGCCCGAGCGCCAGCCCGCCGATCCCGAGCCAGTCGGCCTCGGCGATCAGCCCGAGCTGCGCCTTCTTAGCGGGCAGGCCGACGATCAGCAAAGCGAGCAGCCCGACGCCAAGCGGGATGTTGATGAAGAAGGCGTAATGCCACGAATAATTCTCGGTGAGATAGCCGCCGAGGATCGGCCCGGCGACCGGCCCGAACACGGCGGTGAAGCCGAACAACGCGATCCCGATCGAGCGCTGCGCGGGGGGCAGCATCGTCGAGACGATGGTGAGCGCGGTGGGGATCATCGCGCCGCCGGTGAAGCCCTGGCCGATGCGCCCGATGATCATCACCCCCAGGCTGCCCGAAAGGCCGCACAGGATCGAGAAGCCCGTGAACAGCACGGTGCAGATCATCAGGAAGGTGCGCAGCCCGAGCAGGCGATCGAACCAGCCGGCGAGCGGGATCATCACGATCTCCGCCACCAGATAGGCGGTGCTGATCCAGGTGCCCTCGGTCTGGCTGGCGCCGATCTCGCCCTGGATCGTCGGCAGCGAGGCGCTCACCACCGAGGTGTCGATCGTCGCCATCAGCGAACCTATCGTCCCTGCGGCGACCGCGATCCAGGCGCTCGCGCCTCCTTGGCCACCCTCCTCGCTCACCGGCCGGCCCCGGCGCTGTGGTTCGCCCTGTCGCGCTGCAGCTCGCGGTCATGCTCGTGCTTGCGCGCGTCCTCGGTGCGCTTCTTCTCGTCCTTCTGGGCCTGCGCGTCGTCCTTGGCGCCGCGCGTGTCGATCGAGACGGTGACGGACAGGCCCGGCACCAGCACCTTGCGCGCCTCGGGCCCCGCCTCGACGCGAATGCGCACGGGCACGCGCTGCACGATCTTGGTGAAGTTGCCCGTGGCGTTGTCGGTCGGCACCAGCGCGAAGCGGCTGCCGGTGCCGGGCGAGAAGCTCTCGACCGTGCCGTGGATGTCCTCTCCCGGCAAAGCGTCGACCTCGATCGTGGCGGGCTGGCCGATCCGCATCAGCCCGATCTGCGTCTCCTTGAAGTTCGCGGTGAGGTAGAGACCGTAGACGGGCACCACCGTCATCATCCGCGTGCCCGCCTGGATATACTGGCCGACGCGCACGGTGCGGTCGCCGATCCGCCCGTCGATGCGGCTGGTCACGGTCGCCGCGCCGACATTGACGAGGTTGGCCGCGAGCTGCGCGCGCGCGGCATCCACCTGCGCGTGGCCCGAGCGGACCTGTGCGTCGTAATAGGCGATCTGGTGCCGCGCGCCCGCGACCTGCGCTTCGCTCGCCGCGAGCTGCGCGCGCGCCATC
>NZ_CAHJWX010000090.1 GCF_903643065.1 Sphingomonas bacterium
CAGGTCGCTCATCCGGGGGTCTCCTCACGGAGCCTGAATCAGATCGCGGCACTCACATCAATGGGTCCTGACCCTAGAAGCGCAGGGTCGCGCCGCCGCCGACGCGGTAGCTTCGTTGCGTGCCACCGGTCGCATCCGCGTTCAGCTGCAATCGGCTGCCGAGGTTCACCCGCAGCCCGAGGCCGGCATCGGCCCGATCCTGCGCCAGGCCCGGATTGCTGATCGCGATCGTGACGGCATCGGTTTGGCCATCCGCGACGATCGCGGTCTGGCCGTTGCCGAACTCGTGGATGTACCCGCCCTTCACATAGGCGGTGACGTTCGGGCTGAGCGAATAGCCCAGCTTGCCGTCCAGCTTCGCGACCGTCAGATCGTGGGTCGTGCGGCGCACGTTCCACAGATCGAGACCATCGGCCGATCCCGTCTCGGCGAAGCCGCGCAGCGTCTGGTGGACGCCCAGGACCTCTGCCGAGCCGTCGAACGACGCTCGTCTCGCCTGCCGCTGATAGTCGAACCCGCCGCCATAGGTGACGATGAACGAACGGACGCCGCCAAAGCGCGCGGTCCCGTTGATGACCCCCCGCGTGCCGTGCGAGTCATCATCGCCGTAGACGCCGCGAGCCACCAGGCGAAGCGCCTGATCGGCGGTGACGGGGACCGAAACGCCGACCCCGAACTGATTCCCGTCGGTGCTCGCGGCGACGAAGTCGCCACGGTCGCCGCCCGTCGAGCGGGTATAGGAGATGCTGGCGCGCGCGAAGCTCAGATCGCCGGCGAAGCCGACCTGGAACGCGGTGTTGTTGAAGCGGTTGACCGAATAGCCGTCCGCCCGGCGTCCATCGAGCCGGTCGTGGTGGATCGCGCCGGTCGCGACGATCCGGCCGGACGCCAGGTGGTCATAGTCACTTAGGACGGGCAGGTTCTCCAGGAGCGATGCGCGACCCTCGTCGAGGATGCCCGCATAGCCGTCCGGCGAATAGCGCTTCAGCAGGTCGCTCACCGATTGCCCGGACGCCAGCACCGCGACCGCCGCGCCGATCAGGTTCCCGCCGCGATACTGGGCGACGCCGCCCGGCGTGGTGATCCGCGTGGCGGCCACCGCCGCCGCGCCGACCGGGTTGACTGCCACCGCCGCCGCGAAAGCGTCGGGCGTGTAGCTGCCCAGGCCGTACACCGTGCCGTTCGAGACGTTGAACAACAGGTTCTGCGCGAAGCCGGCCTTGGTGATCGAGCCGAACGCGCCGGTCACGTGACCCGGTGCGAAGCGGAACAGCTGGATGCCCTGGCCCAGCGGCAGCTCATAGGCCGAGGCCGGCTGCGACTTCTGGATCGCGAGCGTCGAACCGGGTTGCAGCGTGAGCGTCCCGTTGACGATGACCAAGTCGTTGCCCCCGGCCACGCCGGGACCGTTCGCGCCGTCGATCTGCATCGCCGCCACCGATTGGCTGGCATAGGTCAGGTTGGTGACGGTGATGATGCCGGGCGAGTTGCCCGGTGCCACCGTGCCCGCGGCGGTGCCGCCGACCACGACATTGCCCATCACCGTGCCGTTGCCGGTCAGCGCGCCGCCGTTGGTGACGATCGTCGTGTTGCTGTTGAGCGTGCCGAGGACCGCGTTCGGCTGACCGATGTCGATCCCGTTGCCGAGGTGGAGGAGCGATCCGTCGATCATCGTCGTCGTGGCCGTCGCGGTGCCCTGCAGGTTCAGCGCGGCATCGCTGAGCGTCAGCGTCTGCGTCGAGATGGCGCTCGATGCACCGATGTCCAGCTTGCTGCCCGGCTGCACGGCGAAGTTGCCGGCCGTGACGTTGCCCGCGCCGTCGAGCGCGAAGCTGCCCGACGCGAACTTCACGGCGCCGGTGCCGGTGACCGTCCCGGTGAACGCGCCGCCGGTCGCCAGCGTCAGGGTGTTGACGCCGATGGCCAGGGTGCCCGTGCCGGTCAGGTCATGGATCGTCTGGTCCGCCTGCAGCGTCAGCGTGCCCGCGGTCGAAAGGCCGACCGACAGCGCATGATCGAGCGCGCCGGCCTTCTGCACCGTCACGCCACCCTGGTAGATGGCGAGCGACACCGGCGCGACGCTGTCGTCGCCGCCCGCCAGCGTCAGCGTCCCGGTGCCGAGCTTGACGACGCTGCCGCCGGCGATGCCGCCGGCATAGGTGCCGTTGCTCGACTGGTTGATAACATACTGGCTGGCATTGGCGAGGACGATCGTCCCGCCGGCGCCCGACAGCGCACCCGAGCTCAACCCCGCACTGGCGACCAGCCTGCCTCCATCCTGCTGGAGCATGCCGTCCACGATCAGCGGATCGGCGCTGGTCAGCGTCCCGCTGTTCACCAGGCTCCCCACCTGCACCGCGCCGCCGGTGGCGAGCGTCAGCGTGCCGCTGTTGGCGACGGCCCCGGTCACCGCGAACGGCGACGAAGCGCTCAGCATGCCAGCATTGTCGAGCGAGCCGAGCTTCGTGCCCGAACCACCCAGCGTGGCGGTGGCGCCCCGCGCGTTGGCGAACGGCCCGTCCACCAGCAGCTTCCCCGACGAGGCGAGCGTGCCGCCGTTGGCCAGGCTCGCCACGTGCGTGATCGAGCCATCGGCGAGCGTCAGCGTGCCCGTGCTAGTCAGCTTTCCCCCGACCGTGAGCGAACCGGCGACCGTCATCTCGTGGCCGTTGACGACGTCGCCGCCGATCCGGGCCGTCGAGCGGACGAATGCCGTGCCCGCGTTCGAGACGTTGCCGGTGACGACCAGCGCGGCGTTCAGCGTCGCCGTCCCCGTGTTGGCGAGGCTGGCGACGCGGTAATCGGCGTTGCCGATCAGCGTGCCCGCGTTGGTCACGGCGCGGACCACGTCCGCCGTGCCGACGACGAGGGTGCCCGGCTGGCCGACCGTCACGTCGAGCGTGTCCGCGAACGTGCCGCCGCCCGTGGTGTCGAGCGTCCCGGCGTCGACCGTCAGACCGCCGGTGAAGCTGCTCGCGCCAGTCAGCTGCAGTGATCCGATCCCCGCCTTGATCAGCTTGCCCGCGCCGGTGAAAATGCCGGCATAGCTGCTGTCGCCCGACTGATCGATGACCAGCGTGCCGGCGACCGTGCCGTCGGCACCGCCCAGCTTCACCTCGCCCGCACCGCCCGCGAAGGTCGCGGTGTGGATGCTGCGGGTGGTGGAACCATCGCCCACCACCGTCAGGATGCCGTTGCTGACGACGCTGCCGCTGGTGAGGTCGCCGGCGAGCAGGATCGTGCCGTCGCTCGCGAGGCTGGCGATCGACTGGTCGGCATCCAGCGCCAGCGTGGCGGAGCTGGCGATCCCCACCACCAGCGTCCGGCCGAGCGCCCGTGCCTGCTGCACCGCCACGCCGCCGGCCAGCACCGCCAGCGACGACGGGGACACGCTGTCGCGGTCACCCGTCAGGGTCAGCGTGGCGGCGCCGGTCTTGACGACCTGGCCGGTGCCGGTGATGCGGCCGGCATAGCTGCCGTCCTCGCCCTGATCGACCGTGTAGCGGCTCGCGCCGTTCAGCACGATCGCGCCACCCGCGCCCGACAGCGAGCCGGAGCGGACGTCGGCGTTCGCGACCAGCGATCCCGCGTCCTGGCGGTACGGGCCGGCGATCGCGAGGACGTCGCCGGTCACGATGCCGCCGGTATTCACTAGGCTGCCAAAGGCGGGCGCCGACCCGGCGTTCAGGGTCATCGTGCCACTATTGGCGACCGCGCCCACCACGGCGAGCGGCGCGTCGGCGGTCAAAATGCCGGCGTTGGTGATGCTGGCGAAGCGGGTGGCGCCGCCGGCGATCAGGGTTACCGCCCCGGTCCGCGCGTTGCCGACCGCCCCGTCCACGAGCAACGTGCCCGCGGCCGTCAGCGTGCCGCTGTTCGCGAGCGCGCCGACCATGTGCGTGGCCGACCCGGCCGCCAGCGTCAGCTGGCCGCTGTTGGTCGACGCACCGCCGACGAAGACCTGGCCCGAGGCCTCGGCCGTGGCGCCGTTGGCGAAGCTGCCGGCGATCTGCGTGGTCGGGCCATCGAGGTTCATCGTCGCGCCGTTGGCGACATCGCCCTTCACCGTCAGCGCCGAGCCGCTCTGGAAGGTGCCGCCATTGGTGATGTTGCCGCCGATCTGGGCGAACGGGCCGGCCAGGACGAGGCCACCCTGATTGGCGACGTTGCCGGTCGAGACGAACGCGCCGTTCAGCGTCGCCGCCCCGCGATTGGCCAGGCTCGCCACGCCGTAATCGGCATTGGCGATCAGGGTGCCGGCGTTGGTCACGTCGTGCACGGCGTCGATCGTGCCGACGACGAGCGTCGCGTCGCGCGCGATGCCGATGTCCAGGCTGTCGGCCAGGGTGCCGCCGCCCGTAGTGTCGAGGGTTCCGCCCGCGACCGTCAGGCCACCGGTGAAGTCGCTCGCGCCCGTCAGCGTGAGCGTGCCCGCACCAGCCTTGGTCAGGGCGCCCGCGCCCGTCACCGTGCCGGCAAAGGTCGACGCCGCCGACTGATCGACCGTGAGCGCGACGCCGGCGAGGTCCACCACGCCGCCCGCGCCGCCGCTGAAGCCCAGGCCATGCACCGCGCGGCTCGCGCCCGTCACGCTCAGCCGGCCGTCGTTCGTGACGATGCCGCTGGTCGTCAGGTCAGCGGCGAGCGTCACCGTGCCGCTATTGGCGAGCGATGCGATCGCCTGGTCCGCCGACAGGGTGAGCGTGCCGGCCGGCCGGACGGTCAGCGTCAGCGTCGAACTCAGGACCCCCGTCGATTGCGCGGTCACGCCGCCGGCAAGCACGGTGAGCGTCGCCGGGGCGAAGCTGCCCGCCGCGCCGACGAGCGTCAGCGTCGCGTCGCCGGCCTTGGCGACGGCGCCATCCCCAGACACCTTGCCGGCGAAAATGCCGTCCGCCGTCTGCATGATGTCAAAGCGGGAGCCGTTCGCCAGCGCGACGGCGCCGCCCAGGCCCGAGAAGCTGCCCGTCGTCAGACCGGTGTTGCCGAACAGCGTGCCCGCGTTCTGGACATAGGCACCCGTCACGGTCAGCGCCGCGTTGGCGGTGATCGTGCCGGCGTTGGTCAGGCTGCCGAAGCTGGGCGACGACGACGCGTCCAGCGTAACGTTGCCGCTCGCCTGATTGTCGACCAGGCCAGCCACCGTCAGCGAGCCGGAGGCGCGGACGATGCCCGCGTTCGACAGCCCGCCACCGATCGCGACGACCGCGCCATCCGTCAGCACGAGCCGCGCGTTGGCGGCGTTGGTCACGTCCCCGATGGTGGACAGGCCGGCATTGATCGTCGCCAGGCCCGTGTTGGACAGCGTCCCCATGCCGAGCGCGGCGTTGGCGATCAGCGTGCCGGCGTTCCGGATCGATCCGACCGTGTCCGCCGTCCCGACCCGGAAGGTCGCGCCCTGGCCGACGCTCACCGCCAGCGTATCGGCCAGCGTGCCGCCGCCGGTGGTGTCGAGCGTGCCGGCATCGATCGCCAGCGCGCCGGTGAAGCTGCTGGCGCCCGTGAGCGTGAGGGATCCCGTCCCCGTCTTGGTCAGCGATCCGGCGCCGCTGAACGTACCGGCATAGGTTGATGCCCCCGACTGGACGATCACCAGCGTGTTTGCGGTCGTGCCCCCCACGCCGCCCAGATTGACGACGCCCGTGGCTTGACCGTTGAAGCCCGCCGTGCGGATCGTCCGCGTCGTGGCGGTCTCCTGGTTGTTGGCGATCAGGCCGATCACGTCGAGTTCGCCGCTGTTGGTGACGGTGCCGATCGTCGTAAGGTCGGCGGCCTGCATCCAGGTCCCGGCGTTGTCGACCGCCCCGGCGGTCGTCGCGGCGAACTGCCGAAGCATGCCGCCCGATGCGTTCGCGATCGTCTCGCCGACGGTGGTGGTGCCGAAGAGCGCGAGCACCCCCGTATTGACAATCGACCCCGCCTTCAGGGTCGAGCCGAACGCGGTGAGGCCGTTGTTGCTGATCGCGTCCGCGCTCACCGCGCCGGCGGCCAGCAGGCTGCCGGCGGCGCCGATCCGCGCGATCGTCAGCTTCTCGGCCGCCCCCAGCTGCAGCGTGCCGCCGTTGACCGTGACGAAGCCGCCGGCCGTGGCGTTCATCAGCCGCCCGATCTGCGCGCCGTTGACGGTCGACAGCGTCCCCGCGTTCAGCGTCAGGCCGTTCAGGCTGTTCTGCGCCGGCATCAGCAGCGTGCCGGTGAAGCCGGCATCGCCGACGGCCAGCGTCCCGCCGGTGACGGCGCCGGCGAGCGCCGCGTCATAGGCGGTGACCTCCCCGGCGTTGCGATAGACGGCGATCCGGCCGACCTTGCCGGCGAGATCGATCGCGTTCTGCAGCGTGACGGTGCCGGTGGCATCGGTCGCATCGGACCCGAAGAGGAGCGTCGACCCGACCGGCACGAAGCCGCCCGCGCCCCAGACCAGCGGCGCCCCGGTGCCGCCATTCAGCGCGCCGAAATTCAGCACGAGGTTGGACGCGGTGCCGGCGAACCCGCCGCTGCCGGCGAAATACACATTGGTCGGGCCGGTGCCGATCGCGCGCGTGATCGTGCCGCCCGACAGCAGCACGCCCGCGGTCGACAGCGACAGGTTGGCGCCGATCGTGCCGCTGCCGCTGAACGCGATCTGGCTGTACGGGTTGATGCCCGTGCCGTCCTGCGCCTCCAGCGTCGCGCCGCCGATGTTGGTCGCGCCGGTATAGGTGTTCGTGCCGAACAGCTGGACCGTGCCGCCGCCGCCGATGTTGAGTTGCGCGCCCTGCCCGGCCGCGATCGAGCCGGGGATGCTCGCCGAACTGTCGTCGGCGATCGAATCGTAAAAGGTGATCGTGCTGCCGACGCCGGGCGACAGGTTGACGTGCGAGCCCGTCATCATGAACAGGTCGTTGCCCGCCGCGGAACCCGCCGCGCCGCCGTTGCTGCTGGATCCCGCCAGCGCGCTGTTGTTCTGGAACACCGCGTTGCCGTTGATCGTCAGCGTGCCGCCGTTGCGCACGAAGAGCGCGCCACCATAGCCGGAGCCACCCTGGCCGCTCTGCCCGGCGGACGAGCCGGTGCCCGCGCCAA
>NZ_CAHJWX010000091.1 GCF_903643065.1 Sphingomonas bacterium
GCCGCCGCCGCCCTGGTAACCACCACCACCGCCGCCGCCGCCGGGTCCGCCCTGCGGCTGCGCGTCGCTCGGCGCGCCGGTCGCGGCGTTGGCGACCGTCTCGACCTGATTGTTGTCGTCAGCCATCATCAGAACTCCAGGCCGGCCGCGCGGGCCGCCTCGGCGAGCGCCTTAACGCGCCCGTGGAACAGGAAACCGCCGCGATCGAACACGACGCGGGTCACCCCGGCGGCCTTGGCCGCCTCCGCTACGCGGGTGCCGACGGCGGTAGCGGCGGCGACGTTCGCCGTGCCGCCCTCGTGCCCGGACAATGTCGAAGCGGCGGCGACCGTGCGGCCCGCCGCGTCATCGATCACCTGCGCATAGATATGCTTGCCCGAGCGGTGCACGTGCAGGCGCGGACGCCCGCCGGCGCGGCTCGCCAACGCGGTGCGGGTGCGACGGCGCCGCTTCTGAAAGAGGGACAGTCCCTTGCTCACTTCTTCTTCCCTTCCTTGCGGAAGATGAACTCGCCGGCGTATTTGATGCCCTTGCCCTTGTACGGCTCGGGCTTGCGCCAGCGGCGGATCTCGGCGGCCAGCTGGCCGACCTTCTGCTTGTCGGCGCCGCTGATCTCGACCGTGGTCGCGTCGGGCGTCTTGACGTCCAGGCCCTCGGGCACCTCGATGTCGACGTCGTGGCTGTAGCCGAGCTTGAGGTTCAGCTTGCGCCCCTGCGCGGCGGCGCGATAGCCGACGCCGGTGATGACAAGCTTCTTGGCGAAGCCCTCCGTCACGCCCGTGACCAGGTTCTGCACCAACGTGCGCTGCATTCCCCAGAAGGCGCGCGCCTGCCGGGTGTCGTTGGCGGGCTGCACGGAGATACCGTCGCCCTCCACCGTGTAGCTGATCTCGTCGCGCAGCACGAGCGACAAGCTGCCCTTGGGCCCCTTCACGCTCAGCGTGCCGTCCGCGATGCTGGCGGTGACCCCGGCCGGGACCGGGACCGCCTTCTTGCCGATGCGGCTCATCAGAACACCTCCGCCAGCACTTCGCCACCGACGTTCTGCTCGCGCGCCTCGGCGTCCGAGAGCACGCCGCGCGGCGTCGAGACAATGGTGATGCCCAGCCCGTTCATCACGCGCGGCAGCTCCTGCGAACCGCTGTACACGCGACGGCCCGGCTTGGAGACGCGCGCAACATGCTTGATGGCCGGCTGGCCCTCGAAATATTTCAGCTCGATGCGCACGCCGGCGGCGGGGCCCATCTGTTCGGCGGCATAGCCCCGGATATAGCCCTCGCGCTGCAACACGTCGAGCACGCGGACGCGCAGCTTCGACGCGGGCGAGAGGACCGAGTCCTTCTTCGCGCGCTGGCCGTTGCGGATGCGGGTGAGCAGGTCACCCAGCGGGTCGGTCACGGACATCTCGTCTTCCTCACCAGCTCGACTTGGTCAGGCCGGGGATCATCCCCTTGTTGGCCAGGTCGCGCAGCATCACGCGCGCAAGTCCGAACTTGCGGTAATAGGCGCGCGGACGCCCGGTCAGCGCGCAGCGGTTGCGGACGCGCGTCGGGTTCGCGTTGCGCGGCAGCTCGGCCATCTTCAGCCGCGCGATCAGCCGCTCGCCGTCGTCGAGCGACGTGTCCGCCGCCTGCGCCTTCAGCTTCGCCAGCTTGGGCGCGTACCGCTTGACGAGCAGCTTGCGGCGCTCGTTCTTGTTCACGGAACTCAGTTTCGCCATGGACTTAAGTTCTTTCCTTCGTGGCGCCCGCGGTCACGCGCGCCTCAATGTTGGTCAAGCGGCCTGCTTCTGCTCGGCCGCTTCCTCCTGCGGGAACGGGAAGCCGAACAGGCGGAGCAGCTCGCGCGCCTCGTCGTCCGTCTTCGCCGTGGTGGTCACGATCACATCCATGCCGCGCACCTTGTCGATGCGATCATAGTTGATCTCGGGGAAGACGATCTGCTCCTTGATACCGCAGGCGTAATTGCCGCGGCCGTCGAAGCTCTTGGGGTTGAGCCCGCGAAAGTCGCGCACGCGAGGCAGCGCGATGGTGACGAAGCGGTCGAGGAACTCGTACATCCGCTCGCGACGCAACGTCACCTTGCAGCCGATCGGCATGCCCTCGCGCAGCTTGAACTGCGCGATCGACTTTTTCGCCTTGGTGACGACAGGCTTCTGCCCAGCGATCAGCTCCATCTCGGACACGGCCTGGTCGACCTTCTTCTTGTCCTGCGTCGCCTCGCCCACGCCCATGTTGAGCACGATCTTCTCCAGGCGCGGAATCTGCAGCGCGTTGGCGTAGCCGAACTTCTCCTGCATCGTGGCGACGATGCGGTCCTCGTACATCGCCTTCAGGCGCGGCTTGATGCTGTCAGCCATCGATCTTGGCTCCCGTCTTCACGGCCACGCGTACCTTCTTGCCGTCCTGAAACTCGTAGCGCACCCGCGTCGGCTTGCCGTCGACGACATGGGCGACCTTGGAGACGTGCAACGGCGCCTCGATCTTCTGCAGGCCACCCTGCGGCTCGGCCTGGCTCGGCTTGCGGTGGCGCGTCGCGACGTTGACGCCGCCGACGATCACCTTGCCGTCCTTGGGCATCGCCTGGGTGACGGTGCCGGTGCGGCCCTTGTCCTTGCCGGACAGGACGATGACCTGGTCGCCCTTCTTGATGCGCATCTTCGCCTTGGCGGTGGGCTGGGTCGTCGCCATCACAGCACCTCCGGCGCGAGGCTGATCACCTTCATGTGCCCGCGCGCGCGTAGCTCGCGCACCACCGGCCCAAAGATGCGGGTGCCGATCGGCTCCTCGTTCTTGTTGACCAGCACGGCGGCGTTGCCGTCGAAGCGGATCGTCGAGCCGTCGGGACGATGGATGTCCTTGGCGGTGCGCACGATCACGGCGCGATGCACGTCGCCCTTCTTCACCTTGCCCCGCGGCTGCGCTTCCTTGATCGACACGACGATGATGTCGCCGACCGACGCCGTGCGGCGCTTGGAGCCGCCCAGCACCTTGATGCACTGTACCCGCTTCGCGCCGCTATTGTCCGCGACATCCAGGTTCGATTGCATCTGGATCATGTTCGTCCAGTCCTTCTGCCAATGGGGTGGATACCGACCCAGCCCCGCCTTGTTCACGTCATCCCCGCGTAAGCGGGGACCCAACTTATGCCGTCCGCCCACGCCCCGACACCCGGGAGATGGGTCCCCGCCTGCGCGGGGATGACGGCGCGAGGAATTATCCCTGTGCCGCCGCCGGTTCGTCGCCGGTGATGTCCACCCGCGTCGGCGCCGCCGCCGCGCCCACCCGGTCGAGCACGCGCCAGGTCTTCAGCTTGGAGATGGGGGCGGTCTCCTCGATCCGCACCGTCTCGCCCGCCTTGAAATCGTTCAGCTCGTCATGAGCATGGTACTTCTTCGACCGGCGGATGATCTTGCCGTAGAGCGGGTGCTTCACCTTACGCTCGACGTTCACCACCACGGTCTTGTCGCCCTTGTCGGAGACGATCAGCCCGGTCAGCACGCGCTTCGGCATGTGCCCTGTTCCTTACTTGGCCGAAGCCGCGCGAGCGGCCTGGGCGGTCTTGATGCGCGCGATGTCCTTGCGGACCTCGCGCACGCGGCTCGGCTTCTCCAGCTGGCTGGTCGCCGCCTGGAAGCGCAGGTTGAACTGCTCGCGCTTGAGCTGGCCCAGCTGCTCGGTGAGCTGGTCGTCGCTCGACCCGGTGAAATCGATTCCGGTCTTCGCCATCTCACTCGCCTCCCAGATGCGAGGTGTCGCCCAGCCGCGCCACGACCTTGGTCTTGATCGGCAGCTTCATCGCCGCGCGCTCGAACGCCTCGGCCGCGATCTGGCCCGACACCCCGTCCACCTCGAACAGGATGCGGCCCGGCTTGACGCGCGCCGCCCAGAACTCGGGCGCGCCCTTGCCCGAGCCCATGCGGACCTCGGCGGGCTTGCTCGACACCGGCACGTCGGGGAAGATGCGGATCCACAACCGCCCCTGGCGCTTCATGTGGCGCGTGATCGCGCGCCGCGCCGCCTCGATCTGGCGCGCGGTGATCCGGTCCGGCTCCATGGCCTTGAGGCCATAGGCGCCGAAGTTCAGCGCCGCGCCGCCCTTGGCATCGCCATGGATGCGGCCCTTGAACGCCTTGCGGAACTTGGTCTTCTTGGGTTGCAGCATGATCTGGTCCTCAGCGCCGGTCGTCGCGCGCCGGGCGCACGCCGGAGGTCTGGGCCTCCATCATCAGCCGCTCCTGCGACATCGGATCGTGGCCCAGGATCTCGCCCTTAAACACCCACACCTTGACGCCGCACACGCCATAGCTGGTGTGCGCCTCCGCCTCGGCATAATCGATGTGCGCGCGCAGCGTGTGCAGCGGCACCCGGCCCTCGCGATAGCTTTCCGATCGCGCGATCTCCGCGCCGCCTAGCCGGCCGCCGCACTGGACGCGGATGCCCTCGGCACCCAGCCGCTGCGCCGACTGCACCGCGCGCTTCATCGCGCGGCGGAACGCGATGCGGCGCTCCAGCTGGTCGGCGATCGACTGTGCCACCAGTCGCGCGTCGACCTCGGGCTTGCGGATCTCGACGATGTTGAGCGACACGTCCGACTTGGTCATCGCGCCGATCGTCTTGCGCAGCCGGTCGATGTCCGTCCCCTTCTTGCCGATGATCACGCCGGGGCGCGCGGCATAGATGGAGATGCGCGCCAGCTTCGCCGGCCGCTCGATCACCACCTTGGAGATCGCGGCCTGGGGCAGCGACTTCATCACATATTGGCGAATCTTCAGGTCCTCCAGCAGCAGGCCGCGATACGACGCGCCCTCGGCATACCAGCGGCTGTCCCACGTCCGGTTGATCTGCAGGCGCAGACCGATGGGATTGGATTTCTGACCCATTACGCTTCTTCCTGCTCGCGCACGACGATGCGCAGTCGGCTGAACGGCTTCAGGATGCGCGTCGACTTGCCGCGCCCGCGCGTCGCGAACCGCTTCATCACGATCGCCTTGCCCACCGACGCCTCCGACACGACCAGCGCGTCGACGTCCAGATTGTGGTTGTTCTCGGCATTGGCGATCGCCGACGCGAGCACCTTGCGCGCGTCCACCGCCATCCCCTTGGTAGAGAACTGGAGGATGTTCATCGCGTCGCCGGCCTTCTGGTTGCGGATCAGCGCCGCGACCAGGCCCAGCTTCTGCGCCGAACCGCGGATCTGCGTGCCGATCGACAGCGCCTCGCGCGGGCCGACCCTGCGGGGGGATGCTGGCTTGCCCATCAGCGCTTGCCCTTCTTGTCAGCGGCGTGGCCGGGAAAGTAGCGCGTCGGCGCGAACTCGCCCAGCTTCATGCCGACCATGTCCTCATTGACGGAAACGGGGATGAACTTCTTGCCGTTATAGACGGTGAAGGTCAGCCCGACGAACTGCGGCAGGATCGTCGACCGGCGCGACCAGGTCTTGATCGGCGCGCGCGCATTGGTGTCCTGCGCGGTCTCGGCCTTCTTGAGGAGCGACAGCTCCACGAATGGGCCCTTCCAGACGGAGCGCGCCATTACTTCTTCCTCTGGTGACGGCTGCGGATGATCATCTTGTCCGTGCTCTTGTTGTGCCGGGTGCGCGCGCCCTTGGTCGGCTTGCCCCACGGCGTCACGGGATGGCGGCCACCGCTGGTCCGGCCCTCGCCGCCGCCGTGCGGATGGTCGACCGGGTTCTTGGCGACGCCGCGCGTCAGCGGACGCTTGCCCATCCAGCGCGAGCGACCGGCCTTGCCGAAATTTTGGTTCTGGTTGTCGGGGTTCGACACCGCGCCCACGCTCGCCATGCAGGCGGACTGAATATAGCGCTGCTCGCCCGAGCCCAGCCGCACGATCACCATGCCGCGATCACGGCCGACCACCTGCACATAGGTGCCGGCCGAGCGCGCGATCTGCCCGCCCTTGAGCGGCTTCATCTCGACATTGTGGACGATGGTGCCGACCGGCATCTGGCCGATCTCCATCGCGTTGCCGGGTTTCACGTCGGTCTTGCGGCCCGCGACCACCTTGTCGCCGACGCTCAGCCGCTGCGGCGCCAGGATATAGGCGAGCTCGTCGTCGGCGTAGCGGACCAGCGCGATGAACGCGGTGCGGTTGGGATCATATTCCAGCCGCTCGACCGTGCCCTCGACGTCCCACTTGCGGCGCTTGAAGTCGACATAGCGATAGCGCTGCTTGTGGCCGCCGGCGATGCCGCGCGAGGTGACGTGGCCCTTGTTGTTGCGGCCACCGGTCTTCGGCTTGCCCTCGGTCAGCGCCTTGACGGGCCGGCCCTTGTACAGCTGCGACCGGTCGATCAGGACGAGGCCGCGCGTCGACGGCGTCGTCGGGTTATATTGCTTGAGCGCCATCTCAGCGGGCCCCCTCGGTGATGTCGATCGTCTGGCCGGCGGCCAGCGTCACGATCGCCTTCTTGATGTCGGACTTGGTGTAGGGCGCGCCCTTCCACCGCTTGGTCTTGCCCTTCTGGACGATCGTGTTCACGCCCGTGACGCTGACGCCGAAGATCGCCTCCACCGCCGCCTTGATCTCGGGCTTGGTCGACTTGATCGCGACCTTGAACACCACCGCGTTCTGGTCCGACAGCAGCGTCGCCTTTTCCGTGATGTGCGGCGCGACGATCACGTCATAGTGACGCACGTCCACCCCGTTCTGCTTAGCCATGGAACCGGGCCTCCAGCTGTTCGATCGCCGCGCGGGTCAGCACCAGCGTGTCGGCCTTGATGATGTCATAGACGTTGGCGCCGACGGCCGGCAGCAGGTCCACGCCCTTGAGGTTGCGGCCCGCCCGGAAGCCCTCGCCCGCGATGCCGTCGATCACCAGCGTGCGGCGGCCGACGTTCAGCCCGGCGAAATGGCCCTGCAGCTCCTTGGTCTTGGCGGCGCCGAACCCGTCGAGCACGATCAGCGAACCGGCCTTGGCGTGGCTGCTCAGCGCCATCTTGAGGCCCAGCGCCCGCACCTTCTTGTTGAGGCCGGGGTTGAAGTCCCGGACGCGGGCGCCGTGCGCCTTGCCGCCGCCGACGAACACGGGCGC
>NZ_CAHJWX010000092.1 GCF_903643065.1 Sphingomonas bacterium
ACCGCCGCCGCGCGGCGCGGAGGCGGATTGCAGCGTCATCGCCGGCGCCGCGCTCGCCGCCAGCAGGGTCGCGGCGCTCACCGCCGCCATCAGGATCCGTCGCATGGTGTTCTCCTTGGGTTCGCGATCATCGGCTCGCCGGGCGGTTCTGGGCGGCGGCGGCGACCGTGGTGTCGTAGAAGGTGGACAGGTCAGCGTGAAGCTGGTGCAACGCATCGGGGTTCAGATAGATCATGTGACCCGACGGATAATAGCGGAATGAGACGTTGCCGCGCAGCTTCTTGTCGAGCATCATATGCGCGATGTCATATTCGGTGGCGAAGAACGGGGTCGCCATGTCGTACCAGCCGTTGAGCGACAGCACCTTGAGATAGGGGTTGGTGCGGATCGCGGCGGCGAGGTCGACCGCCACGTCGGGATTGTTCATCGGATAGCCGCTGTTGGGCGCCTTGTGCTTCCAGTTCCAGTCGAAATCCTTCAGCCCATAGGCGGCGATCCGGTAGGGGATGCCCGACTTGTACTTGAGCTCGCGCTGGACATAATCGCTGAAGGTGGTGACGAACGCGCCGGAAATGGCGGTGTCCGACGCGTCGAACTCGGGGCTCTCGCCGGCCGAGTCGCTGTCGGTGCCGGTGTAGCGGCTGTCGAACCGGCCGACCGTTAGCGCTTGGTCGCGCAACAGCTCCTTCTGAAAGCGGTTGAGGTCGACGCGCAGGTTGGCGCGCTTGATGAAGGTGGCGGACAGGCCGGTATAGGCCGCCATCTGGTTGGCGATCGCGTCGGCCTCCGCGTCGGGCAGGTCCTGGCCCTTGGCGAGCGCCTGCGCATAGGGGCCGGCGGCGAAGGCGCGGACCTGGGCCAGGAAGCCGGGCAGGTCGGCGGGCTTGCTGGCGAGCTTGTCGTGATACCAGGCGGTGGCGGCGAAGCTCGGCAGGTAGCTGACATAACCCTGGTCGTAGCCCGCCTGCTCGATGCCGTAATTGAGGATCGACGACAGCAGGACGACGCCGTTGAGCGCGAACCCGCGATCCTGGAGCTGGTAGGCGAGGGCGGCGGAGCGGGTGGTGCCATAGCTTTCGCCGAACAGGAATTTGGGGCTGGTCCAGCGGCTGTTCTTGGTCGTCCAGCGGATGATCGCCTTGGCGAACGCGTCCGCGTCCTCGTCGACGCCCCAGAAATCCTTGCCCTTCGCGTCGCCGAGCGGACGCGAATAGCCCGCGCCCACCATGTCGATGAAGACGAGGTCGGTCTTGTCGAGCAGCGTGTCGGGGTTGGGGCCGAAGCCATAGGGGGCGGGGCGGATATATTCGGGGTTGGCGGTCTTGACGCGCACGGGCGCGAACGAGCCCATGTGCAGCCACACCGAGGACGAGCCCGGGCCGCCATTGTAAAAGAAGGTCACCGGCCGCGTGCCGGGCGCGGCGCCGTCCAGCGTGTAGGCGACGTAGAAGACGCTGGCGGTGGGCTTCGCATCCTCGTCCTGGATCGTCACGGTGCCGGCGGTGGCGTGATAGGCGAGCGTGCGGCCCTGCGCCGCGACGCTGTGCGCGGTGACGCTCTCCTCTTCCTTGACGGGCACCAGCGGCCATTCGTCGGCGAGCTGCCTAGCGACGCGCTCGGCATATTTGTCGGCGGGTGAGCCGGGCTTGGCATCGCCCGGCTTGGGCGCGTCCTGCGCAACGGCGGGAGCGGCGAGGAGAAAGGCGAGGGGGAGAATGGAGGCGATGCGGGTCAAGCGGGTCTTCCTGGCAAGGGAGGGCGGGTCAGTCGCGTTCGTCCATGATCTGTTCGTCGACGATCAGCCAGCGACCGCCCCGCTTGGCCATTACATACAGGATGTGCGACTTGCGCAAGCCCACCGCCGATCCGTCCTGGCGGGTCTGCCCCTCGCTCGCCTCCTCGCTCCAGGCCGAGGCGGTGGTGGGCGACAGCAGCCGCACGTCGGTGATCGCCGGCGCGGTGACGGTCCGGGCGGAGCGGAACCGGGCGCGGGTGAACAGCCGGGCGAGAAACGTCTCGACCGCCGGTTCGCCGACCAGCCGGACGCCGAACGGGTTCTGCCAGCGAATGTCGGGCGCATAGACCCGACGTGACACGGTCGCGTCATAATCCTGGTACATCCGGTTCTCCGCGACCAGCACCGATCGCACCGCCGCCGTTGCCGCGTCGGGCGGCGGGGCCGCGGCGAGCAGCGCCGGCACGGCGGCGACGAGTGTGGACATGAGGCGCGACGACCGGAGCTTCACGTTCATCAACCCATTGAGATATGAAATATCGTGCGCTAGGCCGATCCCCGCGTCAACGGGCCGATCGGCGACGGCCACGTCAACGGAGCGCACCAGCATGACGGACCCTATCTTCGCGCCCTCCCGCCGCGCCGTGGTGGCGGGCGGGGCCGTGCTGCTGGGCGCGCCCACGATCCTGCGCGCGCAGCAGCTGTTCGCGGCCTATCCGTTCCGGCTGGGCGTCGCGGCGGGGGAGCCGGCGGCGGACGGCTTCGTGATCTGGACTCGGCTCGCGCCCGATCCGCTGGGCGAGCATGGCGGCATGCCGATGGGCGCGCCCGTCGCGGTCGACTGGCAGGTGGCGAGCGACGAGCGGTTTGAGATGGTGGTGGCCAAGGGCACCGCGCTCGCCCGGCCCGAGCTGGCGCATTCGGTGCACGTCGAGGTGGCGGGGCTGCTGCCCGACCGACCGTACTTCTACCGTTTCACCGTCGGCGCCGAGCGGAGCCAGCGCGGCCGCGCGCGGACGCTGCCGCTGCCGGGCGCGGCGGTGGGCAACGTGCGCTTTGGGGTGGTCGGCTGCCAGAATTACGAGGACGGGCTGTTCACCGCCTATCGCCATATCGCGCGCGAGGACCTGCAGTTCGTCTTCCACTATGGCGACTATATCTACGAGGGCCGCGACACGCCGACGCAGACCGGTGATCGCCCGATCGTGCGTGAGCATGCCGGGCAGAAGCTGTTCGACCTCGCCGACTACCGCCGCCGCTACGCGCAATACAAGCTGGACCCGGACCTTCAGGCCTCACACGCCAGCGCCGCCTGGTTCGCGGTGTTCGACGATCACGAGGTGGAGAACAACTGGGCGGGCGACACCGACCAGGAGAACGATCCGCCCGAGGTGTTCGCGCTACGCCGCGCGGCGGCGTTCCAGGCCTATTACGAGCATATGCCGTTCCGCATAACTAGCTTCCCCGGCCCCGGCGGGATGCGGATCCATCGCCGCGCGAAAGTGGGCACGCTGCTCGATCTCCACCTGCTCGACACGCGCCAGTTCCGCACCGACCAGCCTTGTGGCGACGATTTCAAGCCGGTCTGCGCCGCCGTCGCTGATCCCGCCGCGCGGATGATGAGCGCGGACGAGGAGCGCTGGCTGTTTGCCGCGCTGGCGGAGCGCCGCGCGCGCTGGAACGGGATCGCGCAACAGGTGATGATGATGCCGCTCGACCGGCGCACCCACGCCGAGCCCGCGTCGATCCGCAACATGGACAGCTGGGGCGGTTATGACGCGCCGCGCGAGCGGTTGTTCGGCCATCTGGCGGGGCTGGGCAACGCGGTGGTGCTGACCGGCGACGAGCATCAGAACTGGGCGGGCGAGCTGCGTACCCGGGGCGGGCAGGGCGAGGCGGTCGCGGTGGAGTTCGTCACCACCTCAATCTCGTCGGGCGGCGACGGCAACGACACGCGGCCGGGCAATGACAGGATCATGGCGGAGAACCCGTTCCTGAAATGGACCAACGACCGGCGCGGCTACGCCACCTGCGAGGTGACGCCGGACGCCTGGACGACGCGGTTCCGCGTCGTCGAGCGGGTGACCACCCCCGGCGCGCCGGTGACCACCGCCGCGACCGCGACGGTGGAACATGGCCGCCCGGCGCTGACGCTGGCGTGAGGGTGGTTCGAGACGAGGCCCTTCGACTGCCTTGCAGGCGTTTAAAACTGGCTCCGCCGCTCAGCCTCCTCATCACGGTTGATGGGGCGCCGACGCTCGTCTGAGCCGGCCCACCGAACCACCGTCGATCGATCATTGATATACCATATCGTGACGGCTAGGGCGGCGAGCCGAATCGGAGCAGGTGATCGATGTTGAAGTTCCTCGCAGGCGCGAGCGCGCTGGCGCTGGCCGTGTCCCCCGCCGCCGCGCAGACCGCCACGCCGGCGTCCGGCACGGACCCGCAGCGGCCGGCCATCTCTCCGGACGGGGCGACGCCGGCGTCGGGCGCGGATGTGATCGTCACCGCCAACCCGTTCGGCACCGAGACGCCGACCATCGTCGCCAAGGTCAACCGTGACGCGATCCTCAAGACCGGCGGCGACAGCATCAGCGACGCGCTGGCGGGCGTGCCGGGCATTTCCGACACCTCGTTCGCGCCGGGCGCCAACCGGCCGATCATCCGGGGCCAGGACGCCGCGCGCGTCCGCGTGCTGGAGAACGGCGCGAGCAGCTCCGACGTGTCGGACGTCGGCCCCGATCACGGCATCCCCGTCGACCCGCTGTCGGCCCAGTCGATCGAGGTGGTGCGCGGCGCCGCGACGCTGCGCTATGGCAGCCAGGCGATCGGCGGCGTCGTCAACATCATCAACAACCGCGTGCCGTCGGTGTTGCCGACCCGGCCCTTCAACGCCGAGGCGTCCGGCTCGTTCGGCACTGTCAACAATGCCGGCGAAGGCACGTTGCTGGCCGATGGGCGCGCCGGCAACATCGCGCTCCACGCCGACGGCTTCTATCGCTATACCGATGATTACGACACGCCGCTGGGCACGCAGCAGAACTCGTTCTTCCGCGGCCATGGCGAGACGGGCGGCGCGACCGTGTTCTTCGGGCCGGACAACAAGAGCCGGGTCGGCGCCGCGATCGAGCAGTACAACTCGCGCTACGGCATCCCCAGCGACGACACCTATCTGAAGCTGCGCCAGACCAAATATGTCGAGCGGTCGTCGTTCGACTTGGGGGAGGGGCTGCTCCGCTCGCTCAACGTCGACGCGAGCTATGCCAATTACAGACATACGGAGAACGAACCGGACGGCACCGTCGACACGACGTTCCGCAACAAGGAGTTCGACGGGCGCGGCGAGCTGTTGTTCGGGCCGCTCGGCGCGATCCAGAACTCGGCGGTGGGCGTCGAGATTCAACATCGCAACTTCTCGGCCGTCGGCGAGGACGCGAGCTATCTGTTCCCGACCAAGACCGACACGCAGGCCGGCTATCTGTTCACCGACACGCCGGTCGGCGACGCGTTCCACCTTCAGGTCGCGGGCCGCGTCGAGCACATCCGCGTCACCGGCACTCCCGCCTCCGACGTGCCGACGCGACGCAACTACACGCCGCTCAGCGGCTCGATCGGCGCGTTATACGACTTCAGCGGGGCGGTGAAGCTGGGGGCGACCTTCTCGTCCACCGGCCGCGCGCCATTGATCACCGAATTGTTCGCGCGCGGCGGCCATGACGGGCCGAACACGTTCGAGACGGGCGACCCCACCCTCAAGATCGAGCGCTCCAACTCGCTGGAGGGCACGCTGCGGGTGACGCGGGACCGGTTGCGGTTCGAGGGCAGCCTCTACAGCTCGTGGTTCAGCAACTACATCTATGGCGACCTGACCGGCCGCACCTGCGACGACGACGGCAACTGCGTCGTGGGCGACGCCAATGAGCTGCGCGAGCTGAACTACCGCCAGCAGGGCGCCTGGTTCCGGGGCGTGGAGGCGGACGCGCATTATGCGGTATTCAAGCGCGACGAGACGCGCGTCGAGCTGCATGGACTCGCCGACTACACCCGCGCGACGTTCGACCACGATCGCGGCAACGTGCCCCGTATCCCGCCCTACCGCGTCGGCGGCGGGCTGGACCTTGTCAGCCGGCGCCTCGACGCGGGCGCGATGTTCACGCACGCGGGCCGGCAGAACGAATATGGCGCGTTCGACACACGGACGCCCGGCTACAACCAGCTGACCGCGCAGGCGACGCTGCGGCCGTTCGCGTCGCATCCCGGCATCGAGCTGGCCGTCGTCGGCCAGAACCTGACGGACGACGTGCAGCGCAACGCCGCCGCGCTCAACAAGGACAGCGTCGTCCTGCCCGGACGCAACGTCCGCTTCGTGCTGCGCGTCGCGACGTTCTGAGCGGGCCGGGACCAAGGGTCGGGCGGTGACGGTCTCAACGCCGCTGATGCTGGGCGTCGCGGCCTCGACCGCGACGTTGCTCGGCGGCGGCGCGGCGCTGCGCTGGCGGCGGCATCTGGTGCTGCTGCTGGGGATCACCGCCGGGATCGTGCTGGGGGTGGCGCTGTTCGACCTGTTGCCCGAGGCGATCGAGCTGGCGCAAGGCACGGTGGGCGAGCGCTGGCTGAGCGGCGCGGTGGCGGTCGGGCTGGGCGCGTACATGCTGCTCGATCGCGGGCGCGGCGGGGACGGAGCGGTCGCCGCGACGGGCTGGCGCGCGCATCTGGGGCCCGGCACGTTAACGCTGCACAGCCTGGTTGACGGGCTGGGCATCGGCCTCGCCTTCCAGGCGAGCACGCAGGTGGGCTGGGTGGTGGCGGCGGCGGTGCTGAGCCACGATGTCGTCGATGGGGTCAACACGGTGAGCCTCAGCCTCGCCTCGCGCACCGAGCGCGCGGCGCGCGGCTGGCTGCTCGCCAATGGCGCGGCGCCGCTGATCGGGGTGAGCCTGGGCCTGGTCCTCCCCGTGTCGCCCGGCGCGCTGGCGCTGATCCTGGGTGGCTTCGGCGGCGCCTTCCTCCATATCGGCACCGGCGAGCTGCTGCCGCGCAGCTACCGGCTCGATCCCCGGCCACGCACCTCGCTCGCGAGCCTCGCGGGGATGGCGCTGGTGGCGGGCATCAACGGCCTGATCCGATGACGGGCCGAGCCGACGCTTTTTACATGACGGATCGCCTGTTCGGGCGTTCGACAGCGCGCGTGGATATAGTATGACCTGTCATATGCTGGAGCGCCGATGCTACTATCGCTGATCACCGCCGCCGCCGTCGCGAGCGCCCCCGTCGCGGCCGCGCGGCCGGTGGTGCCCGGCGCG
>NZ_CAHJWX010000093.1 GCF_903643065.1 Sphingomonas bacterium
CGCGCCGCGACCTCGCGCGGCGGACGGCCGGCGCACAACGTGCGCCAGGCGCGATCGGCGGTGCCGCGCATCACAGGCCCGCCAACCGCACGTTGCGCTGCTTCGCCGCGTCGCGCAGCAGCTCCAGCGTCAAGCCGCCACCGGCCATCAGCGCTACCTCCAGCGTCATCGTCACCTCGCGCAGCGCGCCAAGCAGGTTGCCGATACGGGTCAGGAAGGCGCGCTGGCGCTCGTCGGCGATGCCCCATGCCGCGAACAGCGCGTCCAGGTCGCCGGGCATCGGGCCCATCTGGACGAGCGGGAGCGAGATGCGGCTGCTGACCTGCGCGAGCGCGCTGCGCTTGCTGTCCAGCTGCCCCACAACCTTCTCATTGCCGAGCAGCGCCACGCCGACACCGGTGGCATCGTGCCAGCTGCGCAGCTCGTTCAGCGCCTTGTCGGTCAGCTCCTGCGCCTCGTCCACGACGATCAGCCCGCGTCGGCCCGCAACCTTCGCCTTGATCTGACGCGACAGCTGCTGCGGGCTGCCCTTGATCTCGCCGAGCCCGATCGCGGCGGCGACCTCGATCGCCATGGTCGCGACGCCGGCGGTCGACGGCGCCATCGTCGCCAGCCACACGTTCGGGTCGCGCGCGGCGAAGCGGCGCACGGTCTTCGTCTTGCCGACGCCGGGCGTGCTGACGATCAGCACCATCTTGCCCGACTGCGCCCATTGCAGCAGCTGCCAAAGCCGCGTCGCGGTCGGCGTGTCGTACCATTCGGGCACCTGCGGCGCGTCCATCGCGATCTCGGCTTGGACGCTGAGCCGGTCGCGATAGGCGAGCACCTTGACCGCCACGGGATCGTTGCGGCCCTCGTATTTGCCCGACGTGAACAGCGACAGCGTCGACTGCGCCACGTCCGTGAAGCCGGCGAGGTCCGCCCAGCTATGCCCCGTGTCCGCCTTGTGGGCGCTCAGCCACGTCCGGGCCTCGACCTCGACCGGGCTGTTTTCCGATGCCAATTCCATGATAGTGCTTCCTTGCTTCCGTTGGAGCGGGCGGCCGCGCCGTTCGGGACTGCCATCCCGGCGCGGCCGTTCTTCGGGTCAGGCGGTCGCCCGCGTGCCGGTGACGATGAACGCGATGTCGAACCCGGCCCTCGCCATGATCGCCAGCTCGCCCGCGCGGGGATCGAGCGTCGTCCAGTCGATCTCCGACGCGTATTGGTAGGACGTGAGGCAAGCCGCCAGGCCGACCCGCGAGCAGGCGAGCCGCTGGCGCTCGACCTCGATCCGGCCGGGGATGCTGTCGTTGCTCGGCGCTTGTTCCTTGACGTGTAGTTCCATGGCGTCGTGATCCTGCTGTTGTTGGTCGGGTTGTTCAGTCGACCGGCCGCAACCGGGCGAGCCCGGCGGTGAAGCGGTCGATGAAGGCGGGTTGCGCGGGCGCGGCGACGGCCTGCTCGGAGGGCTTGAGCGCGGCGGCGGTGTTGCCGCGATGGCGGACGGGCCGGATCACGCCGGCGTCGGGCGGCGGGCGTCGGCGCGCCCGCGTAGATCGCGGCGAGCTGGTCAATGCGCAGCAGGTTCGCCGCCGCCTTTTCCTCCCGGACCTTGCGATCGTGATCCTTCTCCAGCTTGCGGCGCCTGACGGCGCTCGCCTGGTCGAAGAAGCCGTTTGCCGACCACACAGGAACAGCCCCGAAGTATTCGCCAGTCTGGAGATAGACGTGAACGTCGGCGTGAAGGTTTTCCGGGTCGAAGCGTAGCGTGACGACTTTCCCTGCCATGTCCGGCATGGCCGCCGACCAATAGACGTTGCCCGCCAAAGTGATGGCGCCCGTGTCTTTATTGCAACGGCGGTCGATCGCCTCCAGCAGCGCCCGGCGCAGCTGCTCGGGCCGCGCCCGGCCGATCGGCGACACCTCGTAGGACGCCGCGAACGCCGCGTCGAAGCTCCCGCCCTTCGCCATCTCCGTCCGCCGGCCCTCGCGCGCGTTGTGGGCGGCGATGCGGCGCGCGACGTGCGCCCGAAACTCGGCGATCGGGATGGCCCGCTCGCGATAGTTCTCGGGCTTCGCGTCCGGGCGGTTGCCCGTATAGGCGCCCGCCACCGCCGGATGCTTGGCGATGTCCTCGCACAGGTCGCGCCACGCGCGCTCGATCGGCTTGGACGAGCCGCGATAGGGCAGCGTCCAATGCACCTGCACGCCGAGCGCGGTCAGGACGCCGGTCGCGTCGGTGTCCTCCACCTTGAACCGGAACCGGGTCAGCGCGCCGCCGGTCAGCGCCTTGCTCGCGAACGCCCGGCCATTGTCCATCACCGCGTGCGGCGGGATGCCATGGTCGCGGAACAAGTCAGCGAAGGCGAGCCGGGTCAGCAACGTGCTTTCCGTTTCGCCGATCCGATGCGCCAGCAGCTTGCGGAACGCCACGTCCTGGATGCCGACCATCACCGGCCGCCCGATCCGCCCGTCCTCCCACTGGACGAACACGTCGAAGGTATGGCCGTCGACGTTGACCGCCTCCATCGCGTGAAGGTCGGCGACGCTGCGCAGCTGCGGGGGCACCGATCGGCGCGACCGTTCCTTGCCGTCGCGCTCGGACCGCTTGAGCGATACGCTGATCTCCGCGTCCAGCCGCCGCTTGAGCGTGCGCGCGTCGGGGAGCGCGATGCCGTTCGGCCGGGCATAGTCCTCGACCAGGCGGTTGTAGCAGGCCGCGAACGCCGGCTTCTCGGCGCGCAGATAGTCGGTTTTCAGGAGGCGCAGCGCCTCCGCGTCGATCGCAACCGCCTTGCCGCCGCCGCGATAGCGCGGCGCCAGGCGCGGGAGCCGGTCGACGGGCGCGACGTCCCGAACCTCTTTGAACCAGCTAGCTATAGCTCGCTCGGACACGTTCCGGCGATCCGCGACAATCACGATAGCCTTGGACTTCGTTACCCCGGCCGCTGAAAGCGTTTCCACCTCGCTGAGGATGGCGAGCCGTTCCTCTGCTCGCGCTTTCGTCGCTGCCGATTGGGTCTCAAATGCCGCCCATGTCTCACCGGTCGCGTCGGTCGCGTCGGTCGCATCATTGGCCGGGGCTGGTGCGGCGCGTCCATCGCTACGTCGCGCGCTTAATCGCGCTTGGGCTGCTACAGGCAGGAGACTGACGTGATACTCGGTTCCGCCGCCCCTAGACTTGCGAGCCCGGACTAGCTTTGCCCCGTCAGGGGCGACCCGCTCCGCCCAACACTCCACCACCGCAAGGTCACGGACCCTGCGAGCGTCAACAGGCAGACCCGGCAAGCCGAGCTGCGCGATCTCCGCAGCAGAATACCACCAAGAGACGGCGGTATTCGTCACCCGCGCCGGCTCCAGTACTCGTCCCAGGACTCGTGAGTTTCGAGGTCATACTCCGGGATATCGAAACCCCGCATCTGTAGGACCTTGCCTACATAGTCGGCCTCATCTTCAGTGATCTGGCCAAGTACCCATTCTAGCAGACAATGGCGATCGTCCTCGTCAATGGCTGACCATACGCCGTCGTACATGTAGTCGGCGGCCAACATTCTGATCAGCGCCTGCGGCACGTTTATGCCGAGAGAGCATCTGTTGGCGATGTGCTCAGCCCGTTGGTAAATCGCACTAGGCGATAGTGATGCCGTCACCGATGATGCTCCTTTCTTTGAAGATTTTGATCAAGGCGAGAGCGTCAGTTGGGATCATCACCCTCGCAAGCTCGCAGTAAGTGGCTTGGCGCCGAGGTGCCGACATCATGGCGATAGCCCCGATGACGGTGGCATCGGGTCGCGTAGGATCGACGCGGTTGCCGGTGCTGCCCTCCAGCCCTGCTGCGACCATTACGGCTTGCATGTTCGGCCAATCAGGTCGCGACAGGATCAGCTCCGCGACGCGGGCGCGGGTATCGGTAGCTAGGCTGGCGAGCTTCGCCATCGCCTTCACGCTCTCGCCGAGCGGATGCGCGTTCAATTGAGCAAAGAGCCTAGGCAACGCCACGACGATCGCCGCGTGGATTTTACGATAATCCCGGACGGCACGGCCTTTTAAGCCGCAAGCGGCTCCAGCAGCGTCGTCTACGGCGCGAACCTCGCCGACAGGCGTATGGGCATCCGCTGCCCATACGATCCAGCGCGACCTTACAGCAGCAGACTGCTGACTAGCAGGCCCGCTAGGGACGACTGTCGCGGCGGCCTCACGCCAGCGCTCCATGATGTGGCAGGCGCGCTCGATCGGGCGCAGCACGCGCCGGTCCAGGTTCTCGGCGATCTGGAGCCTGCGCAGCTCATCGGCGCCGCTGGCCGGGCCGGCTTTCTCGATCGTCTCGATCTCCGTCCAGCCGAGCGCGGCGGCGGCGCGCAGCCGATGCCGGCCGGCGATGACTGACCACTTCGCCTTGCTCGCATTGCCGTTCTGGCGAACCCAGATCGGCGACAGCAGCCCTTCCGCAGCCAGCCTCACCCGGAGACAGGCGATGGCGGCCTCATCGATCAGCCCGACATACTGATCGTCGGGAAGCTCGCCGATCGCCGCGATCGGTAGGAGGCGGGCGACTGGCGTCACGCGGCGGCGGCCTGCATCGCCTCGGCGAGCGCCGCCTTCACGGCGTCGGTAATGGGGAGATCGTCTTCGACAATCACCCCATCTTTCAAGCCAAGCGCGACGGCCACCTTGTGCGCGTCGCCTCGATTGCCTTTGAGGCGACCATAGAGGACGCCGCGCACTACCGCGCGAGCGACGCCAAGCTCTATCGCAACGTCCCCATGTGTCTTCCCAATACGGGACAGGGCCGACTGAACCGCTTCCACACCGTCGCGCTTTGCCATATCATACACCTACGCCGCACGTTTGTGCTATTTGTAACGAATGGACGTGCGGTACGCAATCGCGAAAGGGGAATGAAATTGTCGATTGGCGCACGACTGCGCGAAGAGCGGCTTCGGCTCGGGCTCAGCCAGGAGGCCTTCGCGAGCCTCGCCGGCCTTTCGAAACGCGTTCAGCTGAAATGGGAGAAAGACGAGTCGGCACCCTCAGCTCCAATCCTTCGCGCTTTCGCGGAAGCCGGAGCGGACGTGCTCTACATTCTCACCGGCCGGCGCACCGTGAACACGCCCTTCAACACCGCGTCGATGATCGAGGCTGAGCTTGCCACGGCTCGGGCGGAGATCGTGCATCCCCCACGGCATGCAGGCGAGACGGCCGAGCAGGCCGAGCGCCGTGTGCTGGACTGGCACGCCAATAGCTTGAGCACGATCCTCAAGTTCGATACGCGGATCGTGCCGGAGGGGCTGGCGGGTGACGTCGCGCAGCTGCTGGAAGTTATCACCGACCCGGAGCGTCGTGCCGCCTTCCGCGCTTCCTACGGTGCCGACCGTCGCGAACGCCGGCGTTCGATGAAGCGCGAGATCGCAATCCATCTCGCCGAAACACCACATGATGCCAGCGACACCGTCCGGACGATGCTCGCCGACATCGGCTTAGAGCATGGGGTCCCGATTAGCTCCCTGATCGAGCTGTTTCATGAGATTGCCGAAGAGGCGGAGGAGCGTTACAAGCCCGACCGGCGCCGTCCACTGGAGCCCGCTCGCTAGCGACGGCGCGCACGATCAGGTAGGGTGGCCACCATGCCGAAGCACGATCCCGACCCCGCCGATCGGCTCAATCACTTCGCAGGGAAATTGGGACTGCGCCTTGTTCAGCGCGCCACCGATGCGGAACGCGAGGTCGCGCTTGCAAAGCTGAACCGGCGTCGCTCGTCATCCCAATCCGATGATGAGCCGGGCTCCTCCGCTACCGTCGGCTAGCGAAGCTCGGGTCGAACAGGTATGCTCCCATGATGTCAACCGCCGACCCCGATCCCGCCGACCGTTTAGTACCCACCAGCGGCTGGACGATCCGCCGAGCCGCCGAGCCCGAAAGCTCAAACCGCCCTCTCACCCCAAGGGAGAATTGGCTGGAGCGCTTCGGATCGAGCAGCGCGGATGCGGTAAGGATTTTTAAACGCGCTGAGTTGGCCGCGAAAAAGCCGCCCACTTAATTTCCGCACAATGAGCGAATTGCCGGCGCTCGGCACGAAATTGTCCAGCAATCCTTGCAGCTTGGCACGTCCGCCCACTTCGCCGCCCGTTCCTCGCGCTAACCGCGACGCTGAAATAGGATCAACGCCTCGCCAAAGCACGCGGCGGTGCTCTCAAAAGCCCCTGAAGCGACGCTTTTCCGCCATTAAGAAGCCTTTCAAAGATGGTCGCTGAGCTTGTCACGCCCTCCGCGTTCGCCGCCCGGATCACCGCCGAAAGCGACGATCCGCCCATTTATGCAGACACAGCAGCCCGCACACCGCAAATCCGGGAAAAGCACGCGTTTCTGCGCCCTCCGTCCGCCAAGCCCCGCCAAAGTCCGGGCAATCCCGCTCAAAACAGACGATGCAAAACCTCGTGTCCACTTACAACAGGCACCGCATGAGGAGCCGTCGAGCCCACCCCCAACCCCCTCCCGCGAGCGGGAGGGGGCATCTAGGCGCCGAGCCGCTCACCGCTCCCCCACCTCGACCACCGCATTGGGCAGCTGCGCGCGCACCGCGGGCGAGTACATCGCCTCGACCCGGCTCGGCGGCAGGCTGAAGCGGCCGGCGCCGTTCAGCCGCAGCGTGTAGCTGGTGACGAAGCGGCCGGCGGGCACCCAGCTCCAATAGCCGCGCCACGCGTCCTTGCCACGCTCGACATAGGCGGGCTGCGCGCCAACATCGACCTCATAGGCCTTGCCGCCGATCAGCGCGCCGAAGCTGGAGCCGCCATGCTGCTCGCCCTGCTGGAGCAGCTTCGACTGGCCGCCGATGTCGCCCAGGATCGTCGCGCCCGCCGGGACGGGATCGGTGACGGCGACCCAGTTGCGCTCGGCCGAGGCGTCCACCGTCAGCGTCACGCGCAGCACGTCGCCGCGCGTCAGCTGGCCGGGGTGCCGCGCCTTGATGACCGACACGGCGCGCGTCAGCTTGTAGCCCGCGAACAGCGGCTGGCGTAGCGGCACGGCGGCGCGGACGGTGACGGTCG
>NZ_CAHJWX010000094.1 GCF_903643065.1 Sphingomonas bacterium
CTGGCGCTGGTCGCGGTCGCCACGCTGGCGGGTGCCGAGGTCCGCCTACTGTCCCCCGGCCGGTTCGCGTTGCCCAGCGACGACCTTGCCGCGCGCCGCGAGCGGGTGGCGCGGCACGTGCTCGGCTGGCGCTACCGCGATCCGTTCGCGGACGCGCCCTGTTCGCCCGAGCGCACGATCGCGCTGTTGGCGCTGTGGCGCGCCACGATCGATGCGAACCGCCCGATCCGCGCCGCGTCGGGCATGGCGTGGTGGAAGCGCGCGGAGATGCGGCGTTTCCTATGGGTGCCCGGCCGCGCGCCGCTCGCCTTCCGCCGGCCGATGGCGGCCGTCCGTCGCGCACGCGCGGGCGAGAGCGTGGCGCTCTGGCCCTCGCGCTTTCCCCCGCGCGCCGTGGATGAGGCAGCGCGGCGCGGCGTGGTGCTGGTGCGGGTGGAGGACGGCTTCGTCCGCTCCGCCGGGCTCGGGGCCAACCTCGTGCCCCCGCTGTCGGTGACGGTTGATCGGCTGGGCATCCACTACGATCCCGCCGGCCCCAGCGAGCTGGAGGCGATGCTGGCCGGAGCCGCGTTCCCGCCGGCGCTGCTGGAGCGCGCGCGCGCGTTACGCACCGGCATCGTCGCCGCGGGGCTCGGCAAATACGGTGCCGCCGATCCCGCCCGGCCACCTGTAGCGCTGCCGCCTCATTCGCCAGGCCGCAAGCTGGTGCTGGTGCCGGGACAGGTGGAGGACGATCGCTCGGTGCTGCTCGGCGGGGCGGCGGTGGGCGGCAACCTCGGCCTGCTCGCCCGCGTTCGCGCTGACGAGCCCGATGCCGAGATCTGGTATCGCCCGCACCCGGACGTCGACGCCGGCCATCGCCGCGGGGGCCCGGGCGACGCGGCCGCGCTGGCGCATGTCGATGCCGTGGTGCGTGCCGGGAGCATGGCGGACCTGCTGGGCAGCGTCGACGCCGTCCACGTCAACACCTCGCTCAGCGGCTTCGAGGCGCTGCTGCGCGGGTTGCCGGTGACGTGCCATGGCACGCCCTTCTACGCCGGCTGGGGGCTGACGCGCGACTTGGGCCCGGTACCTCCCCGCCGCGGCCGCGCCCTGGCGCTCGACGAACTGGTCGCCGCGACGCTGATCCTCTACCCGCGCTACCTCGATCCGGTGACGATGCTGCCGTGCTCAACGGAGGTGCTGGTGGGGCGGCTTTCGTCGGCATCACGGATGCGCGTCACCTGGGTTACGCGCCTGCGCATGATCCAGGGGCGGCTGGCGCGAGCGCAAGGGGGGCAAACGCGTCCGGTTGGCTGATCCGGAGCGATGCCCTATGCACCGCCGGCATTGCGCCCATGGGGCTTTCGCCGAGGCAGTCCTTTGGGCGCGTTCACTATCTTTTCGGCAGATTGCGTCGTCTACCCGGTGGTCGGGGGGAGGGATGCGGCATGACGGCGCCGGTTCTAATCCTCGACCTGTCCCGGCTCCTGTCGCGCGTCCTGCACGCGACCCCCACCGGGGTCGACCGGGTAGAGATGGCCTATGCCGAGGGCCTGCTCGCGGCTGCCGGCGATCGATTGTCCTTCGCCGCCGTGCATCCCGGCGGCTATGGCCGCCTGCCCGCCGGTGCGGTGAAGGAGTTTCTGGTGGCGACGAAGGCGCGCTGGCAGGACGAGGGCGCTGCCGCGTCGGACTTGCGATGGTTCGCCGTGCGGGCGCTGGCCGCGCTGCGCCCGCGCCCGGTGCCCCGCGCCGATGGCACCCGGCGCGTCTACATCCAGGCCTCGCCCCACCACCTGACCAGGCCGCTGCTGGTGGAGCGTATCCTCGCCCGCGAGCGCGCCCGCTTCCTGTGCCTGGTGCACGACCTGATCCCGCTGGAATTTCCCGAATATGCCCGTCCGGGTGGCGCGCAACTCCATCGGTGCCGGGTGGAGACGATCGCCCGGTACGCCGACGGCGTGTTAGGCAATTCAACCTCGACGCTGCACGCCATGCGGCCGTGGCTCGACCGGGGGTTGCGCGCGCCGGCGACGGGGGTCGCGCCGCTGGGCACGGAGTGCCTCGACGAGCCCATGCCGGTATCGGGGCCGATGCCCGGATCGGAGCCGCAGCCCTATTTTATCTGCGTGGGCACGATCGAGCCCCGCAAGAACCACCTGCTGCTGCTGAACATCTGGCGTCGCATTGCCGCCGAGCCGGGCACCGTACCGCCGCGGCTGCTGCTCGTCGGCCGGCGCGGGTGGGAGAACGAGCAGGTGGTGGACATGCTGGAGCGGTGCCCGGCGCTGGTCGGCTGCGTGGAGGAGCATAGCCGGCCGTCCGACCGGGAGATGCGTCGCCTGGTGGCCGGTGCGCGTGCGCTGCTGATGCCTTCCTTCGCGGAGGGTTACGGGATGCCGGTGACGGAAGCGCTGGCACTCGGCGTGCCCGTGATCTGCAGCGACATCCCCGCGCACCGCGAGACCGGCGGCACGGTGCCCGACTATCTCGATCCGCTCGACGCGATCGGGTGGATGCGGGCGATCCGCGCCTACGCCGCCGATGGCCCCGAACGCCGTGCCCAGTTTGCCCGGATGCCGGCATGGTCGCCGCCGACGTGGCGGGAGCACATGGATATGGTATTGGCGATGGCGGAGAAGATCGCCTCATGAGTTCAAGTCCCGTCGGTCCCACGACCTTTCCATGGCATCATGCGCTGTCCGTTCAGGGTCGCGTCGTGGGTGCCGTGCTGATGCGCGAGCTGCACACCCGCTATGGCCGCGAGAACATCGGCTATCTGTGGCTGATCGCCGAGCCGCTGATGCTGGGCAGCATCATCGCGCTGCTGCACAGCGGGCAGACCGCGCACGAGGGATCGATCAACCCCGTGGCGCTCACCGTGGTGGGCTACACCATCTTCATCATGTTCCGCGGCATCGTGAACCGGGCCGAGGGGACGCTGCATGGCAACTTGCCGCTTCTATACCATCGCATGGTGACCGTGCTGGACATCGCGCTAGCCCGCGCGCTGCTGGAGGCGGCAGGGACGTTCCTCGCCTTCACCATCCTGTACAGCCTCATCATGGCGATCGGCTTTGCCGACCTGCCGGCACGTCCGCTGATGCTGATGGCGGGCATCGCCTACATCTTCTTCTTCTCGTTCGGCATCTCGACGATCATCGTCGGCGGTACGCACGATAACCGGCTGCTGGAGCGGCTGGTGCATCCGTTCAGCTATTTCATGATCCCGCTGTCGGCGGCGTTCTACCAGGTTTCCTGGATCCCGGAGCCGTATCGGCACTACCTGCTCTACAATCCGTTCCCGCAGATGTTCGAGCTCGTCCGCTACGGCGCGTTCGACACCGCGACGCTGGAGTATGTGGATTTCACCTACATCACCGGCTGGACGCTGATCCTTAATTTTCTTGGTCTTCTTGCGCTCCGTGCAGTTCGCAGCCGCGTTCATCTCAGCTAACGCCCGGTCACAGCCTTTTTCGAAAGCGTCCGCATGAACGTCCACGGCACCTTCGCGCTGAACCTGGAGCCGGCCCCCGAGCAGCAGCCGAGCCTGTTCTCGCGTCTGGCAGACATGCTGCGCCGTCGCCGAATGCTGGTACTGGTGGTCGTGCTGCCGACGCTGCTGCTGAGCAGCTACTACTATCTTGTCGCCGCCGACCAGTATCAGTCGGAGGCACATTTCATCGTCCGGTCGGTGGAAGGCCCATCGGCGTCGCCATCGGGGTTCGGGCAGTTGTTAGGGCTCACTGGCGCCAGTACGGGTGGCGGCGACGCCGCCAGCGTGTCCGACTATCTCCAGTCGCACGACGCGGTTAACCGGCTTCGCCAGGACATCGATCTGGTGGACCGGTTCCGCCGCCCCGAAGCCGATCTGTTGAGCCGCCTGCACACCGCCGATCCGACGCCCGAAGCACTGCTCAAATATTACGGCGGTAAAGTATCGGTGCACACCGACCACGATACCGGGATCACCACGTTGACCGTGCGCGCATTCCGGCCGGATGATTCCTACACCATCATCCGCAGCCTGCTGGTGCTGGGCGAGCAGCGCGTGAACGCGATGAACACGCGCAGCTACGACGACGCGATCGCCTCGTCGCGCCGGCAGCTTGCGGAGGCGGAGCGGGGTGCTGCCGCCGTCCAGTCGACCTTGACTGACTATCGTCAGGAAAAGGCCGACATCGATCCCGAGGGGTCGGGCAAGGCTCAGATCGGGCTGGTTTCGACCCTCCGCGCCAACCTGGCGGCCGCGCAGGCGCAGCTCGAGACAATGGGCGCGTTCGTGAGCCGGTCCAGCCCGCAATATGTTGCCATGGCGCGGCAGGTGCGCTCGCTCCAGTCGCAGCTTTCGGCGCAATCCGGCCGACTGGCGGGTTCTTCCACGGCAAGTGGTTCGGACATCGCTAACAAGCTGGGCGGCTACGAAAGCTTGCGCTTACGTCAGGAATTCGCCGGCAAGCGCTACGAGTCCGCCGCCGCGGCGCTGGCCCAGGCACGCGAGCGAGCACAACGCCAGCAACTCTATCTCGTGCGCGTGGTCGATGCCAACATGCCGGTGAAGTCGCTCTTCCCGCAGCGCGGACGCATCGTGCTGACGGCGTTCGTGGCACTGCTGCTCGTCTACAGCATCGGTTGGCTGATTGCGGCCGGCGTCCGCGAACATGCTGCGTGACCTGCCGCCACTAGCGTCCGCTCCGGTGTATCCGGGCGGACGCTAGTCGCGCCGGCGGGTGATCAGGACGAAGGGCAGGCACGGGTCCGTCCCGCTCTCGTCCCCGTCATTGATCGTGAAGGCGAGCGGCGCGACGTCGTGTCCGTCCGCGATCAGCGACAGCGCCAAGCGCTCGATCTCCACCCGTCCATGGCTCGCCGAGTGCGGATCGGCCGACGGTGCCAACTCGCCGGAATAGCGCAGCACGTGGACGGCGAGGCCGCCGGGGCGAAGGCAGGCCATCGCCACCCGCATCATAGCGGCCAGATGCACGCGGTCCCCACCCGTCGCCGCAGCATCGGCAGACCACAGGGCGTCGAACCCGGCAAGACCGGACGGCAGCACGAGATCCGTCAGCGCCGTGGCGTGCACCGCGGCGAAGAAGTGGGCCGGTGCGCACAGGGCCGGACGCGCCACCTGTTCCAGCAGCAGGCCGGGATCGACCTCGGGCAGATCCCGCCGGGCGGGCGCAGCGATCAGTACCGTGGCACCGCGCCCGGCCAGATACGCCGGCAGTGAACGGGGCTCGGCGGCAATGCCGAGCACCCGGCCGCCAACGAGTGCCGCGCCGCCGCTGTAGTGGTGCAACGCCTGGAGCACCGCCGCGTCGCCCCATCGCGCCGCATCGTCGCCTGGTTCGTCGCCGAGCGCATCGGCCCAGGCGTTGAGGAGCGGATCGCGCAATTGGGCGATCGTCATCGCCTGCGACACCGGCGCAGAGAGGAGCGGCGGGTCCGCCGTCACCAGTTCCGGCCGGCCGACCCGCACCGCACCCGAAGGGCGCTCCGGTGGTGCGGGGGGTATCGGCACAGGCCTGTCGTCGAGCGGTGTCGCCTCGCTGGGACGCGGGTAGAGCGACAGGCTAGCGGCGGAGCCCCAGGCATCCGTCTCGTCTCCGATCCGGCCGCTCACGATATAAGCCATGTTGCGACGCGCGACGAATGATATGGCGGCGCGCCCGTTCGCAGCTACCACCGCCGCTATCGGCATCGCGATGTCCTTCACCACAATTGGTGCCGTGCCGGGGTAGATGGACCGTGCTTCTACCCGCAACGCGAGCGTGCCGAACCGTGCCGAAAGGTCGTGCAGGTGCAGCTCGAAACGGGCCAGGCCGGGCGACGGGAAGATGTCCGACGACCGGAAGGTATAGCCCGGATCGTCCGGCGCACGGTCGCCGCCAAGCCCAGCGATCCGGCTGGCGAGATTGCTGTCGGCGCCGAATGGATTGATTGGCAGGAACCCGGCGGGAGCCATCTCCGGTGCTGCGGGAGGCGCTATGTCGTCCATCCCGGTCATGCCAGCACCTGCGCGTACAGCCCGGCCAGTGCATCGCGGTAGCGCGCCGGCGAGAAGGTAGCCGCGCGAGCGGCGCCGCGCTGGCCGAGATCGCGCCGGAACTCGTCGTCCTCGTCCAGCCGTCGCAGCCCGGCCGTGATCGCGGGCACGTCATAGGGGTCGACCAGCAGCGCCGTGTCGCCGGCAATCTCGCGGATCGCGCCGGTGTCCGACGAGAGCACGGGCACGCCCAGCAGCATCGACTCGTGCACCGGCAGGCCGAAGCCTTCGTGGAGCGAGGGGAAAGCCAGCGCCCGCGCGCCGCGCACCAGCCGCATCAGCAGGTGGCGCGGCAGATAGTCGATCTGGATGACGCGCCGATCGAGATGCTCGTGCCGCGGGCCGGAAGGGTCGTCGGCGCGCGGCAGCAGCACCAGCTCGGCTTCGCTCTGCCACGACCGGGCCGCCACGATCACCAGCGGCGTCGCCGTACCGAGCGACAGATAGGCCTCCAGCAGCCGGCCGATGTTCTTCTTGGGCTCGATCGCGCCGAAGAACAGGAAATAGCCGTCGCGTTCCAGCCCGAACAGCCTAGCGACGGTGCGCGCGGTCTCGTCGGGATTCTCGGCCAGCAGGTCGGGATCGACGGGCGATGTCTGGTAGGTGTTGATCACACGGGAGGGATCGATGCCCAGCAGCTCGACGATGTCGCTGCGGCTCGCCTCCGACACGGTGCAGACCGCATCGGCATGGGCCGCGCAGCCGGCGACGAGCGCGCGATACTGCCGCTTGTCGTCCAGCGTGGCGAAGGGAAGCCGTAAAGGCACGAGATCGTGCAGCGTGTAGACGTTGCGCGCGCGCGCCAGCGTGATCGGCATGGGGTATGTCCAGTGCATCACGGCCGGCGGATCGGCGATGCGCAGCGTGGCGAAGCGCCCCGTCAGCCGGAAGAAGGCATGGGCACGCTCGAACAGCGCCGCGCCGCTCCACAGCGCGTCGAACACGCCGGCGCGATGGTCCAGCGCCCGGCCCTCGACGGTGCCGCGCGGCA
>NZ_CAHJWX010000095.1 GCF_903643065.1 Sphingomonas bacterium
AACCCCCGCCATCCAAAGCTGCAACATCCGCATCCCGCTTAGGGTGTCATTCCGCCCTCAGCCGGAACCGACCCCATGTAGCTGGCGTGATCGTCGAGGTGGGCGGTCGGGAGCGCCAGGTCCGCGCCGAGCAGCGCGGCCGTCATCTCGGCGCACAGCTCCTCGAAGGCGTAGGCCTCGTCGCCGAACTTTGTGCCGAACTGGCGGTGGAGCCGGTCGGGGTGGCCGGTCCAATGTCCCGCCTCATGGGCGAGGGTCGACGCCCAGTAGGCGCGGGTCGAGAATTGCTCGACCGCCGGCATGGTGATGGTGTCGGCGATCCGGTCGTAGAACGCCTTGTCGCCGCGGACGTGAACGGTCGCGGGCAGCGCATCGACGAACCGCTGCGCGCGCTCGGGCAGCGGTTCGGCCGGGGGCACGATGCTGAGCGGCGTCGGCCGGAAGCGCTCGGGCAGGCCGTCGATCTGGTCGGCGTTGAACACGGCATAGCTGCGCAGGACGCGGCGCATCTCGTCGCTGCTGTCGCCGGTGACGGGCGATTCCACCGTCTTGCTGAAGGATTTGTAGAAGATGGCGATCTGCGACCGCTCGCCCTCGCGGACCTGCGCGCCGAGCGCCTGGGCCTGTTTGTAGGTCATCCAGGTACGCGACAGGTAGCCGGCGGTATCCGCCACCAGCCACAACCAGAAGCAGTTGATGCCGCGATAGGGCTCGCCGGTGGCGCGCAGCGGGCGGCCGCCGAGGCCAGGGCACCACGGCTTGACCCAGGGGCGCACACCGGCTTCGAGGCGGTCGATGATGGTGTTGGTGATGACGTCCGCGGGCGAGGGCTTGTCGGTGGTCTTGGCCACGATCATTCTCCTGGTGGGCTTGAGGCGGACCCGGATCGCGCCGGCGCTGCGTGCGCGCTGGGATCGGGTCACACAAAGAGGGGCGGCACTCCGAAGAGTACCGCCCCCAGTCGCCTCGAACCGTGGGTCAGGCGTCACGCCGCCTGGCTGTAATCCTCCCCGTGATCGTCGCCCTTGCCGTCGTCCGGCTGGTCATCGTCGGCGAGGTCCGGATCGTCCTGAGCTTCCTCGTCGTCCAGCTCGGGATCCTCGTCGTCCGAGCCGGTGACGAAGCTGGAGCGGGGCGGGACGCGCTCGGCCTTCTCCATGCCGTCGAACCGCATCGCATCGGGCAACCAGGCCGACGCCTTCTCGCGGATCTCCGCCTCGACGATGCCCTGGCCGTTGCAAAGCGAGGCGCAGGTGGCGGCAAGGTCGCCCTTCTTGGCGTCCTTGTAGCGGCCACGGAGGATCGGGCCGCCGATCTCCTCCAGCGCGTCGAGCATGACGTCCTTCTTGACCCGCCCGAAGAAGTTCTGGGCGGTCGGCCGCCACCAGTTGGCGACGTCGATGCCGAGCAGGCGGCCGAGATGGTCGTGGAACCCGTTCACCCGGGCGCCGTCAGGGACGTTGAGCGTCGCCTCCAGCGTGTGCGCGATCGAGTAGGCGACCCACGCACCCCGGGCCTGCTCGTCCAGCGCCCGGAAGGCGTCGAACCGGGCGGTCATGGTGTCGTGGCCGACCCAGCTCGTGTCGAGGTGCTGGCGCTGGTCCTCGATGGTCTGCGACGCCATCGACGCCTCGTCGCGGAACGCGAAGATCGGCATCTGGGCGGCGTTCGCCTTCAAGGTCGAGTTGTCCCGGATGTAGCTGGTGGTGAAGGCGGCGTTCTGGGCCATCAGGAAGATGGTCAGGTCGAGCGCCAAGGCCGGGTCACTAGCCAGGTGCGCCACGAGGATCATACGACGCTGGGTGGCAAGCTCGTCGACCAGCGCAGCACTGTACCGCGGCCCGTGGTCAGCCTCGTCGCCAGCGCCGGCATCGCCGCCGGTGCTGCCGGTGCCGCCGTTGGGCTTACCCTTGGGGGCGTTGAGGTCGACCACCTGCTTCTCGCTGAAAAGGCGGGCATGGACGCGGACCTGGCCGTCGCCGCCGATATAGACGAACGTGCCGAGCTGGGCTTTCACCGCCGGGTCGATCGCCTTGCAAGCGGTGTCGATCTCCTCGATCTGGCGCTCGATCGCGTCGATCCGGTCGGTCGCGGCTTGCGCCTCGGGCGTGCCGTCGGCGAGGTCGGTTTCCAGCGCGGTGACGAGATCGTCGTTCTCCTGGCCGAGCTCCTCCACCAGCGCCTGCTCCTCGTTGGTGAGGGGGCGGGCCTTGGCGTGGAACTCGTGGACGCGCCGCTCCATGTCGTAGGGGACATTGGTCGACGTGACGGGCGTCACGAAGGAGAGGCCCTGCTCCTGCGCCAACTCGATCGCGGCCGCCTCCAGCTTGCTGGTGGCGAGCTGCTCGAGGAGGTCAGCGTCGGTCCAGGTCTCGTCGCCGGACTCGGCCGCGAACAGGTCGCCCTCGACGTGGCCGCCGGCGGCGACATAGGCGTCGCGCCCGACGAACCGCGCCTTGGCGTCGTTGGCCTTGACGGTGCCGCTCAGGATGGCGCGGCGGATGTTGTCGACCTGGTTGCCGTAGTAGGACGCCTTCATCTGCTCGAACACACGGGCCTGGCGGTCGGTGTCGGCCGTGACGGCGTAGGCCTGGGCGACCGCCAGCGTGATCTCCCCGGCACCGAGCGCGTCGAAAATCGGCGCGGCGAGATCGGCGAGGCGCAGCCGCTGCTCGACGAAGCGGACCGACACGACCTGCTGGATTGCGACCTGCTCGACCGACATGCCGAACTGCTCGGTGAGGGTCTTGAACGCGAGGCAGTCGTCCGCCGGATTCATCGGCAGGCGCTGGCGGTTCTCGGTGAGGCTCGCGCCGACGGAGGCGGCACCGTCGGCGAGGACGAGGACCGGTACCTCGTGGTCGACCGGAAGCGTGCCCTTCTCGATCAGGAGCTGGAGCGCGCGCAGCCGGCGGCCACCGGCCTTCACGGTATAGGTGCCCGCCTTCTTGAGCGGGGTGACGATCAGATTCTGGAGCAGGCCCTGTTCGGCGATGCTCTGGGCGAACTCTTCGAGGCCCGCCTCCCGGTTGCGCTTGCGCACATTGTCCTTCGACAGCGAGAGGTTCTTGACCTTCACGGACTGGATCATCGGTCATACTCCGTTGGAATTGAGCGCGCCGTGTCCGACGGTCGCGCGAGCCTGTTCCCCAGGCCCACCAAGCCGAAGGCTCCCTCCCCTCCCTTTGTCAGGGGCGGGGACGGAGCCCATGGTGCGTCAGGCGGTAATGCGGTCGAGAATGGCCGCGGCGGAGCCCACGGGCACGAACAAGCGCGTCTTGTGCTGGATGATGTCCGTGAAGCATCCGGCGGCCTTCAGCTCGGCGAGCCGCGTGTGTGGCCAGTCGAGCAGCTCCAGGCGCTGCTGACCCGCGACCAGGCTCCGCTTCAGCCGGTACGCGCCGATCGCGCTGATCTCCCCCGTCGCCAGGACGTGCTTGGACGTGTCCGCGGCCGACACGGCGATCGCGGCGTCGATGCCGAACGCCGCGGCGAGCTTCGGGACGATCGGGGCAGGCACGAGGCGGCCGAGGAACGACTGGCCGTCGTCGGTAGTCAGCCGCCACACCTGCACATGGTCATCGGGGAGGTGGTCCCAGACGGGCAGGAGCAGGCCGGCGACGAGGTAGATGGTGCTGGTGCGGGTCTTGCCCCGCATCTCCTCGACTTCGGCCGACCACAGCGCGGCGAACTCCTCCTCGCTCGCCTCCTCCCACAGCGTTTCAAGGAGCAGGTCCTGCCGCATCCGCTCGTTGCGGGTCGGCCGGACGAGCTCGTAGCGGCGCACAATCTCGCCGTCGTCATCGGTCAGCGAGTAGGTCTCGCACCGGATCGCGGCCTTGCCCGACTTGCGGTTTACGATGGGTCGGGCATCGTCGCCAAGGATCCGCCTCGCGCGATCGAGGGCGACCGGCTTGTAGCGTTCCTCGGTCTCGAGACGAAGGATCTCCGTCTCGGCGCCGCTGATCGGATCGCGCCGGATCACGGTGCGGTCGAGGATCGTGATGCGCTCGGCGGTGATGCTCTCGACGCCGACGTCGAGCGTGCCGGCTTCCCGGGCCGCCTCGACGCGCGCCTCGATCAGCCCGAGATACTCGTCGAAGATCGCGTTCTGGAGCGCGATGCGCAGCGCGAGGATGCGGTTGAGCCAACGCTGAATGGGCGGCAGCTCCTCCTTCAGACCGCCACCCTCGCCCTCGAGGTCAAGGCCGGTGAGCTGCTGAAAGTCGCCGAAGTTGACCGAGCGCAGCTTGCCCTTGGCGAGCAACCGGAACCACGTCTCCAGCGCCTCCTTGGCGTAATCGCTCTCCAGGTTGTCGCGCGGGTCGAACAGACCCTGACCGCCGGTCTGGCGCTGACCGCGTGTGAGCGCGCCCAGGCTGTCGAGCCGGCGCGCGATTGTCGAGATGAACCGGCGCTCGCCCCGGCAGTCGGTCGACACGGGGCGGAACAACGGCGCGGACGCCTGATGGGTGCGATGCGTGCGGCCGAGCCCCTGGATGGCCGCATCGGCGCGCCAGCCCGGCTCCAGCAAATAGTGGATGCGGCGCGAGCGGTTCTCGGCCGAGAGGCTGGCATGGTAGGACCGGCCGGTGCCGCCGGCGTCGGAGAAGATCAGGATCTTCTTCTCGCCGCGCATAAAGGCGTCCGTCTCCGCGAGGTTGGTGCGGGGGCTGCGGTTCTCGATCCGCTGGCGGCCGGCGGTGTCGACGACGATGCGCCGGCTGCGCCCTGTTACCTCGGCCACGGCGTGGGTGCCGAAGTGCCCGATGATGTGGTCGAGCGCCGAGCCGACGATCGGCAGGGTGCCGATCCCCTCCACCATGTCATCCCGCATCTGCAACGCCTCCTGGCTCAGCACGGGGCGGCCGTCCTCGTCGCACATCGGCTCGGAGCGGGTCTTGCCGGTGTCGTCGACGAAGGTCTTCATCTGGCGGACCGGGAACGCCGCCATCAGGTAGTCCATCAGGAACTCGCGCGGGGAGAGCTCGATGTCGAGGTTGGCGCGCTCCTCGGCCCCGAGGCCGGCGAGCGCCCGGTTCAGCATCGCCTCCGAGGTCGAGACGAGCTGCACCACCACGCTGTCGCCGCGAGCGAGGTCTTCGCGCATCGCCGGGATCAGTGAGGGCAGCTTCATCCCGATCAGGAGCTGGCCGAAGAACCGCTGCTTGGTCGACTCGAAGATCGACAGCGCCGCGGCCTTGGCCCCGCTGTTGTAGGTGTCCTTCGAGAAGCTGTCGGTGACGCGGGTCGCGTCGAGCGCGGCGCGCAGGTTGGCGTGGATGATCGCCCAGGCGTCGGCATAGGCGTCGTACACCGCGATCTGGTCGACCGCGAGCCGGTGCTCCAGGATGTCGTACTCGACGCCGGCGAAGCTCAGCGCGCGTGCGGCGTAGAGCCCCTGCATCTTGAGGTCGCGGGCGATCAGCTCCAGCGCGGCGATCCCGCCTCGGCGCAGGCTGTCCACGAACGCCTTGCGGTCGGCGAACGCGGTGCCCGGCCCCCACAGGCCGAGCCGCGTGGCGTAGGCGAGGTTGTTCACGTCGGACGCCCCGGTGGCGGAGACGTAGAGCACCCGGGCGCGGGGGAGGAGGTTCTGCAGGCGAACCCCGGCGATCCCCTGGTCGGAGCCGTCCTTGGTGCCGAACCGGCCTTCGCCGCCGGCGACGCCCGCCATCTCATGGGCCTCGTCGAACACGACCATGCCGTCGAAGCCGTCACCCAGCCATTCGAGGATCTGGCGGAGGCGGGTGCCCTTGTCGCCGCGGTTGGAGCGAAGCGTTGCGTAGGTAAGGAACAGCACGCCCTCGACGGCGCCGACGGGCGTGCCGAGCTTCCACTGGTTGAGGTGCTGGATATCCAGCGCGAGCCCGCCCACCGCGGTCCAGTCGCGGCGCGCGTCCTCCAGCAGCGTCTCGGTCTTGGAGATCCAGACGTGCCGGCGACGGCCACGGAGCCACTGGTCGAGGATGATCGACGCGACTTGGCGGCCTTTGCCCGCCCCCGTGCCATCCGCCAAGAAGAAGCCGGTCCGGTAGGCTTGGCCGGCGTCGTCCGGGGTGAGCGACAAGCCCTCCTCGGCCGGCAGGAAGCGGCCGGGGAGATCGCGCTCGAAGGCGTCGCCAGCGTAGATCACCGTCTCGAGTTGGGCGTCGGACAGGACCTTGCCGTCGACGACGTGGGCCGGGAGCTGCGGCTTGTAGCCGGGCCGCGGCGCGGTGATCGAACCCATGGCGATGGATTCCACCAGCGCCGTCGGATGCTCGGATGCGCAGCCGATTGCGATGCGGCTCGGGCGGTAGGGCAGGTAAACGCCCACGGCCTCCTCGACCGGGGCAGGGTTGGCGAGGACGGCATAGGTGATGTCGCGGACCGCGTTGGAGACCTGCGCGCGCCCGACCGGAGCCGCCAACGGACGGCGTGGCGACAGGCCGCCGAGCAACGGCCCCGAAGAGGGGCGCATGACGCGCTGCGTCGGCGTGGAGGACGGCGGGGGCGCCGCCGGTGCCTGCATGGCAGCGATGTGGGCGAGGGCGGCCGCGAGCGTGTCGCACGGGGTCAGCGCCGCCGACCCGGGCCGCTCCTTCTCCAGCACCATAATCTTCACGGCCTGGCCAGTGCCGTGCTTGGCGTAGGCGTTCGCCGGCAGCAGCAGGTGGAGGGTGAGGCCACATCCCTCGGTGGCCTTGGCCCAGGCGCGGCTCGACGTATCGACGCGATCGGGCAGGACGGCGGCGCAGCGGCCGCCGGGGAGTGATCGCGTCAGAGGACGCGGCGCAGGAAGCGGCGAAGCGGGGCGGGGCGGCGATACACGAAGGGTCGGCGGTAGACGAACGGACGCCGGTAGCCGAAGCCGTGGCCGTAACCATAGCCGCGGCGGTAGTACTGGACCTGCTCGACCTCACCGGCAGCGGTGGACTCGGCGGCGCCCGGCGACAGCCCGGCGACCGGCATGGCCACGGCGGGCTCGGCCGCGAGGGAGGCCGCGCCGAGCGAGAGAGC